>JBOHQB010000373.1:0-19329 GCA_050731995.1 Candidatus Rokuibacteriota bacterium | reverse complement strand
GGTCTCGAGCTCGGCCAGGTCTACGCCGCGCTCGGCAGCGCCGTCACGCTCGTCGAGATGACCGACGGGCTCCTGCCCGGCGTGGACCGCGACCTCGTCCAGCCGCTCGCGCGCCGCTGCGAGCAGCAGTTCGACAACATTCTTCTCGGCACGACGGTCGCGGGGCTGCGCGAGACGTCCGCGGCGGTCGAGGCGGAGCTGCCCGACAGGGCTCCGCTGGCGTTCGATCGGGTGCTCGTCGCCGTCGGGCGCCGCGCCGTGAGCGAGGGTCTGGGTCTCGACACGACCGGCGTCACGATCGACGCGCGCGGCTTCATCCGGGTGGACGAGCTCTGCCGCACCGCCGAGGGCCACATCTACGCCGTCGGCGACGTGACCGGTGAGCCGATGCTCGCCCACCGGGCAATGCGGCAGGGCAAGGTCGTCGCCGAGGTGATCGCGGGGCGCCCGTCCGCGTTCGACAACGTCGCGATCCCCGCCGTCGTCTTCACCGCCCCGGAGGTCGCCTGGTGCGGTCTCACCGAGACGGAGGCGACGCGCGTCGCGCGCCCGGTGAAGGTTGCGCGCTTCTCTTGGGCGGCGTCGGGTCGCGCGGCGACCCTGGGCCGCACCGACGGCGCGACCAAGCTCATCGCCGATCCGGGCACGGGCCGGCTGCTCGGCGCCGGCATCGTCGGCCCGGGCGCCGGCGAGCTCATCGCCGAGGCCGCGCTCGCCGTCGAGGCGGCGCTCACGGCGGAGGATCTCGCCGCGACGATCCACGCCCATCCCACGCTCGCCGAGTCGCTCATGGAGGCCGCCGAATCGCTGCTGCGCTCGTGAGGCTTGCCCTCTGGGCGGCCCTCGTGGGCGGCGCGTTCGTCGCGTTCAGCCTCTTCTCGTTCTGGCTCGCGGTGCGCCCGCCACGCATCCACGTCGCGCTCGAGCCACGGGAGCTGCGCCTGGCGCCGGAGGTGGTGACGATCACGACGCGCGACGGCCTGCGTCTCGCGGGCTGGCTACTGCCGCGGCCCGGCGCGGCCGCGGTCGTCCTGCTCCACGGCTACCCCGCCGACAAGGCCGACATGCTGACCCTCGCCGCGGCCCTGGCCCCCGAGTTCACCGTCCTCCTCTACGACCAGCGCTACTTCGGCGCGAGCGAAGGACACGCGACGACGATCGGGCACCGCGAGCGCGACGACCTGTCGAGGGCGCTCGACCTGCTCGCCGCGCGCGGCGTCCGGCGCGTCGGCGTCTTCGGCTTTTCGCTCGGCGGCGCCGTCGCGCTGATGACCGCGGCCGAGGATCCCCGCGTCGCCGCCGTCGTAGCCTACGCGCCCTTCGCCGACCTGGCGACGCTCGGTCACGATCTCTACTGGTGGATGGGCCCGGCGCGCCGGCCGTTCGTGACGACGGTCCGTGCGTGGTCGCGCCTCTTTCTCGGCGTGGACATCGCGCGCCCCTCGCCGGCGCAGGCCGCCCCGCGGCTCGCGATTCCGGTGTGGCTCGTGCACAGCCGCGACGACGACCAGATCCCGTTCAGCCACGCCGAGCGCCTCGGCGCGGCGCTCGCTCGCAATCCGCGCGCGGTCGTCGAGGCGGTGGACGGCCCGCACGGCGCGCTCCCGGACGCCTTCCCCGCGCGGCTCGCGGACTTCTTCCGGCGCGCGCTCGCCGAACGCTCTTGACAGACGGCCGCGACGCCGCATCCTAGACCCATGGCACGCATCGACTGGTCCTATCACCGTCCGGGCTGAATGACCTGCAAGAAGACGCAGGGGTTCCTTGCGAAACAGTGCGTGGATGTCGAAAGCGAGCACAACGCGAAGAAGGACCCGATCAAGGGCCGGGCCGCGCTCCGCGTCCTCGAAAACGTGGACGAGCTCCACGTGACCAAGGGCAAGCGCGTCGTCCGCGTGGATCTCCGGAAGCAGCGTCCGTCCAGTGAGGGGCTCCTCGCGCTGCTCCTCGGCCCGTCGGGCAATCTCCGCGCGCCGACGGTGCGCCGCGGCCGCACGCTCATCGTCGGCTTCGACGACGCGACCTACCGGGCGCTCCTCGACTGAGCCAGTGATCGTCGGCGCCCCGCGCGAGGTCAAGCCGGGCGAGCAGCGTGTGGCGCTCACACCCGCCGGGGCGCGCGCGCTCGTCGAGGCGGGCCACCGCGTCCTCGTCGAGCGTGGCGCGGGCGGCGGCAGCGGCATCCGGGACGAGGAATACGACGCCGTCGGCGCCGCGATCGCCACCGTCGAGGAGGGGTGGGCGAGCGCCGAGCTCGTGCTGAAGGTGAAGGAGCCGCTGGCCGAGGAGTGGCCGCGGCTGCGTCCGGGTCAGGTGCTCTTCACCTACTTGCATCTGGCACCGGCGCCGGAGCTGACGCGCGCGCTGCAGCGCTCCGACGCGATCGCCGAGTCGGTCGGCGAGCGGCCCGTCGCCCTCGAGACGGTGCTCCGCTGAGCCGCTAGAACCTATCGGGTTATCGAGGAGCGCCACGGCTCCGCCGGGGCGATCTGAGCGTCGGGGGGGCATGGGGGGCCATATCGGGGCCCCCCATTTGACTAGAGAAACCGGCGCGTCGCCTCGAGCGCCTCGCGCGCGACGTCGGCGGGCGGCCGCTTCCACGCCTCGGGATCGGGCGCCTCGTAGGACAACGGGCCCGCGTAGCCCCTGGACCGCACGAGCGCGAAGAACGTCTTGAAGTCCACGACGCCGCGGCCCGGGGCAAGGCGCGGCATGATCTGCCCGGGCGCCACACCCGTGGCCGGCACGTCGCTGTACTGCACGTAGACGATCTCCTCGGGCGCCAGATCCTCCACTTCGCGCATCGGCCAGCCGCTGCGGCCGAGGTGGTAGGTGTCGAGCAGCAGGCCGCACGCGGGGTGGCCGGCGGCGGCGAGAACCTCCCGGACGCGCGCGAGCGTGTTCAGCTGCTCGGCCTGCGAGTTGAACTCCACGGCGAGCCGGACGCCGTGACGCGCCGCGATGTCCCCGACCTCGCGCACGCCCGCTGCCGCGCGCGCGACCGGCCCCTTCGTCTTGTCCACCGGGCTCATGACGATCGCGGCGCCGAGCGCGGCCGCGCGCGCGCACTGTTCATCGAAGACGCGGAGCAGCCGCGCGAGCGAAGCCCCGTCCGCCCACATCCAGCCGAACTCGACGCCGACGCACGCGACCGGCAGCCCGCCCGCCTTGACGAGGTCGAGCACGGACTCGGCCGGCCGTCCCGCCGCGGCGGCACGCTCGAAGTCCGCGCGCCGCAGCTCGATCGCGTCCCACCCCGCTGCGCGCGCCGCCGTCAGGGCGTCCGCCAGCGGCGTCGTGTCGAGCGACCAGGTGTGGAGCGCGAGGCGGGGCGCGCTCACATCACGCCCAGCACCTGGCTCGCCTTCTTCACGTCACGCGGCGCGACCCAGAAGATCGCGCCGTAGCGGCCCGCGCCGGCGCAGAGCGCGTCGATCGCGATGACGTTGATCTTCTTCTCGGCCAGGCGCGCCATCAGCTCGGCGACCGCACCCGTGCGGTCCTCGCCCGCGACGAGAAAGGCGCGCTTGGGCCCTTTCACCTTCCACTTGGCTCGCTTGGCCGCGTCCCGGAAGGCCTGCGAGCTCTCCGGCACGAAGTCGATCTGCGCCGCGCGGCCGCTCGGGAAGCCCGAGAAGGCGAGGAGGTTCACGCCCGCCCGCCGCAGCTCGCCGAGCATTGCCGCGCCGACGCCGGGCTTGTGAGCCGCGGTCACGTAGAAGTAATCCACCACCCGGATGCTGTCCATAGTCCACCCCTTTCCCCACGAGCGCGGGGCGGATGAGAAGGTACCATAGAGCGCCGTGGCCCAGGACCGTTACGACGGCGTGACCGGCGCGCTCGCGGGGCTCCGCGTCCTCGACCAGACCCAGATCATGGCGGGTCCCTTCTGCACGATGTTGCTCGCCGACCTCGGCGCCGACGTCGTCAAGATCGAGCCGCCCGGCGGCGAGGCGACGCGCCGGGTGGAGCTGCAGCTGGCGGCCGGTCACTCGGCGCCGTTCCTCGCCGTCAACCGCAACAAGCGCGGGCTGGTGCTCGATCTGAAGCACTCCGAAGGCGCCTCCGTCCTCAAGCGACTCGCCGCCGGGGCGGATGTCCTCGTCGAGAACTACCGGCCCGGCGTCGCCACGCGTCTCGGCGTGGACTACGCGACGCTTGCCGCGGTCAACCCGCGCCTCGTCTACTGCTCGATCTCGGGGTTTGGCCAGACCGGGCCGTACGCGCCGCGCGGCGGCTACGACCTGATCGCGCAGGGGATGAGCGGCATCATGAGCGCGACGGGTGCGGAGGACGGCCCGCCGGTGAAGGTCGGCGTGCCCGTCGCCGACCTCGGCGCCGGGCTCTTCGGCGTCCTCGGCATCCTCGCCGCGCTGCGCGCCCGACGCGTGACGGGCCGCGGCCAGTTCGTGGACACGTCGCTCTTCGAGGCGGGCGTCGCGCTCTCCCAGTGGGAGGCGACGGAGTACTGGTTCACCGGCGAGACCCCGAAGCGCCTCGGCACCGCGCACCGGCTCAACGCGCCCTACCAGGCGTTCCGCACGCTGGACGGCTGGTTCACCGTCGGCGCCGCCAACGACCGTCTCTGGCCGCGCTTCGCCGCCCTCCTGGGTCTCGAGCACCTCGTCGCCGACCCGCGCTTCGCCGACATGGCGGGGCGCCTGCGCAACCGCCCGGATCTTCAGGAGGAGATCGAGAGGGTCACGCTCCGTGAGACGCGCGCCCACTGGCTCGAGCGTTGCGAGGCCGCCGGCGTGCCCGCCGGTCCCATCTACTCCGTGCCCGAGGCTCACGCCGATCCGCACGCGCGCGCGCGCGGCATGGTGCAGGAGCTGGACTATCCGCCGCTCGGGCGCGTCAAGGCGCTCGGCAATCCGGTGAAGCTCTCGCTCACGCCGCCGACGCTGCGCACGGGCGCGCCCCGGGTCGGCGAGCACACTGACGCGGTCCTCGGCGAGGCCGGCTTCGCCGCGGACGAGATCGCCCGCCTGAGAGCCTCGGGGGTCGTCCAGTGATCCGCTCCGTGCCCGGCCGCACCCCGCGCGTCCATCCCCTTGCCTACGTGGACCCCGCCGCGCAGGTGATCGGCGACGTCGAGCTCGCGGAGGGCGTGTCCATCTGGCCCTTCACTGTCGTGCGCGGCGACCAGGACAACTACATCACGGTCGGCCGTAACACCAACGTGCAGGACAACTCGGTGCTCCACGTCACTCCCGAGTTTCCCTGCGTCGTCGGCGAGGGCGTCACGATCGGCCATCGCTGCGTCGTCCACGCGTGCACGATCGGCGACAACGTGCGGATCGGCATCGGCGCCGTCGTCCTCACGGGCGCCGTCGTCGAGGACGACGCCCAGGTCGGCGCGGGCGCGCTCGTGCCGCAGGGCAAGGTCGTGCCGGCGGGGTGGCTCGTCATGGGCGTGCCGGCGAAGCCCGTGCGGAAGATGAATGCCGAGGAGCTCGAGGACATCCGCAAGAACGCGCGCGACTACCTCGAGCTCTGGCACCGCGACTATCGGGGGCGCGCGTGAAGCCGCTCGCCGGGCTCCGCGTCGTGGACATGACCACCGCGATGGCCGCCCCCTACTGCACGATGAACCTCGCGGACCTCGGCGCCGACGTAATCAAGGTCGAGCCGCCCGAGGGCGAGGAGATGCGGCGCGGGGCGGTGCGGCGGAACGGCCACAGCGCGACCTTCATGGCGCTGAACCGCGACAAGCGCGGGATCGTCGTGAACCTCAAGACCGCGGCGGGCGTCGACGTCATCCACCGTCTCGTCGGGACCGCGGACGTGTTCGTGCAGAACTACCGCCCCGGCGCCGCCGAGCGCCTCGGTGTCGGCTGGGAGACGCTGCGCGCGATCAATCCCCGGCTCGTCTACTGCTCGATCTCGGGCTTCGGCGGGACGGGGCCTTACGCCGCGCGCGGCGGCTACGACCTCATCGCGCAGGGCATGAGCGGCATCATCTCGGTCACCGGCGACGAGGACGGGTCGCCGGCGAAGGCGGGCGTGCCGATCTCGGATCTGGCGGCGGGGCTCTTCGGCGCCTACGGCATCCTCGCGGCGCTCGAGCACCGCGAGCGCACGGGCGAGGGGCAGCTCGTCGACACCTCGCTGCTGGAAGCCGCGATGGCGCTCACCGTCTGGGAATCGTGCGAGTACTGGGTGACGGGACAGGCGCCCGCGCCGCTCGGCTCGGCGCACCGGCTCGTCGCCCCCTATCAGGCGATCCGCGCCGCCGACGGACACTTCACGGTCGGCGCCAACAACGACAAGCTCTTCGTCGCACTCTGTCGCGCGATCGAGCGTCCCGATCTCGCGGTTGACGCGCGCTTTGCGTCGAACGGCGCGCGCATGGCCAATCGCGCGAAGCTGATCGCCGAGATCGAGACGGCGGCGGCGGCCGAGACGCGCGCCCACTGGCTCGCGCGGCTCGACCGGGAGGGAGTGCCGTCGGGGCCGATCAACACCTACCCCGAAGCCCTCGCCGACCCGCACACGCTCGCGCGCGGCATGGTGGTGGACCTCGTGCATCCGGGCGCGGGGCCCGTCAAGGCGCTGGGGATCCCGGTGAAGCTCTCGGACACGCCCGGCGCGGTGGACCGGCCCGCGCCGCTCCTCGGTGAGCACACGGCGGAGATCCTCACCGGGCTCGGCTACTCGACGGCCGAGCAGGCCGAGCTCCGCGCGAAGGGCGTCGTCGGCTAGTCCGTCAGAGCCGGCGGCGCAGCACCTTCGCGAGCGCCTCCGGCGCGAAGCCGAGCTGGAGCAGCGCCACGCCCGTGTCGAAGTACTCGCGGTAGCGCGCGATGCGGCCCCCGTCGAGCTCGAAGACGCTCATGCCGCGGAAGCGGATCTTCCGGCCGGCGCTCCGCGGCACGGCGTTGGTGACCTCGTAGCCGAACGTCCACTCCGCGGTGGCGGTCGTCGGGCTCTCGACGACGGCGTCCATCTTCCACGCGTAATCCCGCCCCTCGCGGAACATCCGCGCGAACATCTCGCGGAGCGCCGCGCGGCCAACGTGGGAACCGTAGAAGTTGTCGGTGTAGGTGGCGCCCTCCGTGAAGCACGCCAGGAGCGCCTCGACGTCTTGACGGTTGAACGCGCGCTCGAATTCGTGAACGATGCTCACGTGCGCCTCCTCGCCCGGACGCTCTGGGTCCCGTTCGTCTTCGTTCTCGCCTGCGCCTGGCTGCCCTCCGCGCGGGCCGAGGACCCGCCCTTCCCCGCCCCCGCCCGGCCGGTCGCCGGGATCATCTCGCCGGAGCGCTCCGACGAGCGCACGCGCGACCGCCACGGCGAGGCCGAACGCGTCATGAACCGGCTCGGCATCCAGCCCGGCGTCCGAGTCGCGGACATCGGCGCGGGCGCGGGCTACTATACCGTACGGCTCGCGCGCCGCCTCGGGCCCGGCGCGAGCATATACGGGCAGGACGTGACGGCATCCTATCTCAAGCAGCTCGAGGCACGTCTCAGGAGAGAGAAGATCGAGACGGTCACGCTCGTGCTCGGGGCACCTCGCGATCCCAGGCTGCCGCAGGCCTCCATCGACGTGGCCATCCTCGCGCACGTGTACCACGAGATCGAGAATCCGTTCGAGTTCCTCCACCGCCTGTGGCCCGCGCTCGCCCCCGGGGCGCGCGTGGCCATCGTCGACGTCGACCGTCCCACCGAGCGTCACGGCACACCGCCCGCGTTGCTCCGCTGTGAGCTCGCGGCGGTCGGCTACCGCGAGGTGGACTTCCTGGACCTGGCGCCGGCGGACGGTTACCTCGCCGTCTTCGCGCCGCCGGACGTGCTGCCGCCGGTCGAGTCGATCCGGCCCTGTCGCCCATGATCGAGCGTGAAGCCCTCGAGACGCTCCGGGGTCCGGACCCGGCGCGGGCGGCCGAGGCCGAGGCCACGCTCTGGCGCCTCTGGCTCCACGCGGGAATTCCCGAGGTGGACGCGCTCATGCGCGACGGCATCGCCTCGATCGAGCGGAAGGACTTCGCCGCCGCCGAGCGCTGCTTCACGCGGATGATCGACCGCGCGCCTGACTTCGCCGAAGGGTGGAACAAGCGCGCGACGGTCCGCTACCTCGCCGGCAACCACGCCGGGGCGATCGCCGACTGCCGCGAGACGCTTGCCCGGAATCCGAATCACTTCGGCGCGCTCTCCGGTCAGGGGCTCTGCCACCTGGCGCTGGGCGAGCACCAGGAGGCCGTCCACGTGCTGCGGCGCGCGCTCGCGATCCATCCGCACCTGACGGCGGTCCGTAACAATCTCCGGCTCGCGCTCGGCGAGCTGGTGAAGTACAACTGAGCCATGCCCACGCCCCTCGCGCCCCTCGTCCCTAAGGATCTCGCGGATCTGATGGCCTCCGGCGCCTCGCATGCCGTCCTCGACCTCCGCGAGCGCGGCGCGTACGAGCGCGGCCACGTCTTCCGCGCGACGAGTCTGCCCCGACGCCTGCTCGAGTGGCGGCTGTCGGCGCTCGTGCCGGCGCGACGGACGCCCCTCGCGATCTACGACGCCGACGGTGCACTCGCGGACCTCGCGCGGCCGACCCTCGCCGCGATGGGCTACACGGACGTGCGCCTGCTCCAGGGCGGCCTCGATGCGTGGCGGGCCGCCGGCCTGCCGGTCGTGCAGGGGCTCAACGTGCCGAGCAAGGTCTTCGGCGAGCAGGCGCTGCATCGGTGGAAGACGCCGCAGATCGCGCCGCGCGAGCTGGAGGCCCGCATCGCGCGCGGCGAGGACCTCGTGATCGTGGACTCGCGTACACCCGAGGAATACCACCGCGGCTGCATCCCCGGTGCCTGGTCGGTCCCCGGAGGGGAGCTGGTGCTCCGGATCGGCGACCTCGTGGCCAGGCCCGACACGACGATCGTCGTCCACTGCGGCGGCCGCACGCGCTCCTACATCGGCGCCGAGTCGCTGCGGCGCATGGGACTGCCCAACCCGATCGTGGCGCTCGAGAACGGCACGATGGGCTGGGATCTCGCCGGCCTCACGCTCGAGCGCGGCGCCGCGCGCTGGGCGCCGGCCGTCTCCGCCCGGAGCCGCGCGCAGGCCGAAGCCGTCACCGACCGCGTCGCCGCCGAGGAGACGCTGCGCTTCGTCGGACCGGACGACCTCACCCGCATTCTCGCGGGCCGCCGCGAGGCAAGCGCGTACGTCTTCGACGTGCGCACCGCCGACGAGTACGCCGCCGGCCATGTGGCCGGCGCCGTGTGGGCGCCCGGCGGCCAGGCGGTGCAGGCGACGGACGAGTACGTCGCCGACCGCGCGGGCACGATCGTCTTCGTCTGCGACGGGCGCGTCCGGTCAATCATGACCGCGGCCTGGTACAAGCGGATGGGATTTCGCGACGTCGCGGTGCTCGAGGGTGGACTCCCCGCCTGGGAGCGCATGGGCGGCGCCATCGAGCGCGGCCATCCGGTGCCGGCGCCGTTCGGCCTGGACGCGGCGCGCGCGACGGTCGAGCGCGTCGCCCCCGACGATCTCGGCACGGCGGTCGTCCTGGACGTGGACACGAGCGACGTCTACGCGGCGGGCCACGTCCCCGGCGCCACGTGGCTCTGCCGCAGCCGTCTCGAGCTGCGCGTCGGCGCCGTGGCCCCGGACCGCAACGCCTCGGTCGTCGTCACGTCGGCCGACAGCGCCGCCGCGACCCTCGCCGCGGCGACGCTCGCCGCACTCGGCTACCGCGCGGTGCGCGTGCTGGACGGCGGCACGCGCGCCTGGGAGGCCGGGGGGCTGCCGCTCGACCGCGGCGCCACCCGTCTCGGTGACGTCGCGGACGACGTCGTGCAGAAGGCCTCCGAGCGGAGGCGCCCGGCGATGGAGTCGTACCTGCGCTGGGAGGAGGCGCTCGACGACCGAGGCCGGAGCCCGCACCCGCTCCTGCCGGGGTCCGCACGATGAACACGCGGGACGCGCTCGTCACGACCGAGTGGCTCGCGCGGGAGCGCGGCGCCCCCGACCTCCGGGTCGTGGACGGCTCCTGGCACATGCCGCAGCTCAAGCGAGACGCGCGCGCCGAGTTCGTCGCCGCGCACGTCCCGCACGCCGTCTTCTTCGACATCGACGCGATCGCCGACCGCTCGACGCCGCTGCCGCACATGCTGCCGCGACCCCAGGCATTCGCGGATGCCGTCGGCGCGCTCGGGATCGGCGACGGCGACCGGGTCATCGTTTACGACTCGCGCGGGGTCGTCAGCGCGGCCCGCGTGTGGTGGACGTTCCGCGTCTTCGGCCACGACGCCGTCGCGGTTCTCGACGGCGGCCTGCCGAAGTGGAGGGCGGAGGGGAGACCGCTCGACTCGGGCGTGCCTTCATCGGCGCCGCGCGCCTTCGGTGCGCGCTTCCGCCCGGCGCTGGTCCGCGACCTCGATGCCCTGCGCGCGAATCTCAAGACGCAGCGCGAGCAGGTGCTCGACGCGCGCTCGCCCGGTCGCTTCCACGGCACGGAGCCCGAGCCGCGCGCCGGGCTCCGGCCCGGACATATCCCCGGCAGCCTGAACCTGCCCTACGACGCACTCTACCGCTCCGACGGCACGCTGCTGGGGACGGAGGAGCTCCGGCGCGCGTTCACCGCGTCGGGCCTCGATCCGGCGAAGCCCGTCGTCACGAGCTGCGGCTCCGGCGTCACCGCCTCGGTGCTGGCGCTGGCGCTGCACCGGCTCGGTCGGGACGACGTCGCGGTCTACGACGGCTCGTGGTCGGAGTGGGGCGCGCGCGACGACACGCCCGTGGATCTCTGAGCCCGTGGATCGCTGAGGAGGGCACGTCATGGCCGCGTACACGCTTGACCGGTTCGTCGCGGACCTCGACCGGATCACCCGTGAGGAGACTGCTCCGGAGCGGATCACGGAGCGCGTGGCGCCGCTGCTCGCCGAGCTCGTTCGCCATCCGGAGTCGATTCCAGCGGGCTCCCTCGCGGCGCCGCCCGGCGTGCGCGGGCGCTACATCCTGCACCGCGCGCCGAGGTTCAACGTGACGTCGGTCATCTGGCGGCCGGGCGACACCGCCGACGCCCACAATCACGAGACGTGGGGCGTGATCGGCGTCGTCGACAACGAGATCGAGGAGACACGGTATCGCGTCGGCGAGGGCCGCGCGCGCACGCAGCTCGAGGTGACGCGGACCATGCGTCACAAACCCGGCGCCGTCTCCTGTCTCGTGCCCGGTGATGAGGTCCACGCGATGCACAACGCGACCGCGCGCGACACGGTCGAGATCCACGTCTATGGGCGAGACCTCGTGGGCCTCAGGCGCAAGACCTGGACGGCGGACGGGACCGAGAAGCCGCTCGTCAGCTCGAAGTACCTCAATTGCTGAGGGCGGCGACGGCGCGCGCGCGACTACTTCCAGCCGCGGCGCTGGCCGTGGCCCTCGTGTCGACCGCCGGCGCGGCGCCGAAGACGCCACCGACGTGGGAGACGGCGAGCGTCTCGCCGTCGACCTATGCGGCCGAGACGCTGGAGCGCAGCTTCCGCCTCGAGTGGGACGCCAGGCGGGAGCCCACGGCGACGCTCGTGAGCGGCTACGTCTACAACAACACGAACCGCTTCGCCGCGCGGATGCGCCTGGCGATCGCCGGCGTCGACGGGGCCCGGGTCGTCGGCGCCTCGACCACGTGGATCCCGGACGGGGTGCCGGCGAACAACCGGAACTACTTCGAGGCGTGGGTCCCGAACGCGCCCGCCTATCGCGTGAGCGTGCTGTCCTTCGACTGGAGGGAACGCGACCGGCGCTGGTGAGCCGGCCGGCGCTCTGCGGTAGGATCGTGACGAGCCCGCCGCGGGCGCGTATGCGCCCGGGTGAAGCCACGCGGGGACAGGCCCACCACAAGGGCGGGGATGCACGGCCCCCGCGTGCCCCGCGCGGATAGCCGCCGGTGTAACGTCCGGCCGGCGGGCGTCTCCGCCCGCCTCATGGCTCGCGCTGGCGCAGACGCCACCAGAGCGCCAGGGCCGCCGTCCCGCCGAGGCCGAGGACGCCGTTCACGCGGAACGCCGTGGAGACATCCCACACCTGCGACAGCGCGCCCACCCAGAAGGCGCCGACCGGAAAGATCCCGCCCGATACGAGCGTGTAGAGGCTCATCACGCGGCCGCGGAGCGCGTCGGGCGCCAGGAGCTGCAGCGAGGTGTTGCACGCCGCGACGACGACGATGCCCGCGAACCCGGTGAGCGCGAGCAGGAGGGCCGCGGTCCAGACGTGGTGCACCCATCCCAGGCCGAGGAGCCCCGCGCACGCGACGACAAGCGCGCCGGCGATCATCCCCGGCGACGGCAGGCGCCCGCCGAGCGTGCCGAGCGTGAGCGCGCCCACCACGGCGCCGACGCCGAGACAGGCCATCAGGTAACCGAGCCCCTCGGCGCCGAGCCCGAGCACGGTCTTCGACAGGAGCGGCACGTAGACGCTGAAGTTGAAGATGCAGAAGCTTGCGACCAGCGCGAGGCCGAGCGTCAGGCGCACCCGGGGTGTCCGGCGCGCGTAGTCGAGCCCCTCGTGGATCGCGCCCAGCATCGTCGTTCCGCTCGGGCGCTGGGCCGCCGCCCGGGGGACCGCGCCGCGCAGCGCGGCGATGGAGACGCAGAAGGCGAGCGCGTTGAGCGCGAACGCGGGCGCGATGCCGACCTGGGCGATGAGCACACCCGCCAGCGCGGGCCCGATGATGCGCGCGCCGTTGAACGCGGCGGAGCCGAGCGCGACCGCGCTCACGACGTCGGCGCGGCCCACGAGCTCGCTGACGAGCGCCTGGCGCGCGGGGTGGTCCACGGCGCTTGCCAGCCCCCACACCACCGCGAGGACGCCGACGTGCCAGTACTCGACGCGGCCGCTCCAGACGAGCAGGGCGATCGCGAGTGCGATCGTCCCCTGGGTGGCCTGCGTCGCGACGAGCAGGCTACGCTTCGGGATCCGGTCGGCGAGCGCGCCGGTGACGACGGAGAAGAGCAGCACCGGTCCGAACTGGAGCGTCGCGATCAGCCCGAGGCGGAGCGGCGAGCCCGTGAGCGACAGCACGAGCCACGCCTGGGCGACGTTCTGCATCCAGGTGCCGACGAGCGCGACGAGCTGGCCGGAGTAGTAGCGCCGGAAGCCGGGATGGTTCAGCGCGCGCAGGCCGGACGGAAGGCGCATGCGACGGCCTAGGATACCCGAGCCTCACGACCTCACCGACGACGATGACCGCGGGCGGCGGGATGCGCGCCGCTGCCGCCCGCGCCGCGATGTCGTCGAGACGGCCGACGACCGTCGCCTGTCGCGCGGTCGTGGCCGCGCTCACGATCGCGACGGGCGTTCCGGGCGGCCGCCCGTGGGCGACGAGCCGGGCGGCGATCCGCGGCAGCTCGCCGAGCGCCATCAGGAGCACGAGCGTGTCCGTCGCCGTCGCCAGGCGCGCCCAGTCGGGCGCCGCCCCTTCCCCGCACGCGTGCCCGGTGACGACGGCGAAGGACGCGGCGATGCCGCGACGGGTCAGCGGGATTCCCGCGGCCGCCGGCGCCGCCACCGCGGACGTCACGCCCGGTACGACCTCGCAGGGCACGCCGGCGGCGGCCAGCGCCTCGACCTCCTCGCCGCCCCGGCCGAACACGAAGGGATCCCCGCCCTTGAGGCGCACGACGCGGTCGCCGCGGCGCGCATAGCGGACGAGCAGGGCGTTGATCTCCGCCTGCGGGAGCGCGTGGTCGCCGCATGCCTTGCCGGCGAAGACGCGGCGCGCCCGCGGCGCTTCGGCGAGCAGGCGCGGGTCCACCAGGCGGTCGTAGACGACGACGTCGGCGGCGCGGAGCCGCGCGAGCCCGCGCACCGTCATGAGCCACGGATCGCCGGGCCCCGCGCCGACGAGCGCGACCGTTCCGCGTCTCATGACTCGAGGCAGGCGATGAGGTGGAGTTTGGCGTAGTCGCGACCGCGCTCGGCGATGATGCGGCGTGTCTCGGGCCCGAGCGCGCGCCGCCACGCGTCGGCCGGCGCGGCGCGCCCGGCGCTGCGCAGCTCGCGCCTGACCTCCGCCGCCAGCTCGGCGAGCGTCGCGTACTCGGGCGTGAGGTACGTCTCCAGCTCCTCCCGCACCGCGCGCGCGAGCGCGGGCGAGGTCCCGCCTGTCCCCACCGCCACGACGAGGTCGCCGCGCCGGACGAGCGCCGGCAGAAAGAAGTCGCAGTGGCGTGGATCGTCGGCCGCGTTGATCCAGGCGCCGCGCGCGCGGGCCTCGACCGCGACCGCGGCGCCGACCTCCTTCGTGTCCGTCGCCACCAGCACCAGCTCGAAATCCGCCACGTCGCCGTCGCGATAGGCGCGCGCCACATGGCGGATTCGTCCCGCGTCCGCCAGCGCCGCGAGGCCCGGCGTGAGCGTCGGGCTGACTACGGTCACCTCGGCGCCGCCCTCGACGAGCGGCGCGACACGCCGCTCGGCCACGGCCCCGCCACCCACGACGAGACAGCGCCTCGCCTTGAGATCCAGGACGATCGGGAGAAATCCCACGCTTCAGCCCTCGAGACCGTGCGGCAGGTGCCCGGGCGAGGGATCGCGCGCGGCGATCTCCACCGGCGCACCGGCGAGGAGCACGCGCAGCTCCTCGTCGGTGTGACGCGCGCAGAAGGCGCGCAGCGGCTCGCCGGGGTGGCGCGTGCCGAGGAAGGCGCGCAGCAGCCGCTCGATCGCGGTCGCGGCCTCCCGCGCGGGCAGCCTGAGGCCGATGGGACGCGCCGTCGCCTGATGGCGGCCGAGCGCGCCGCCCACGCAGAAGTAGTACGCGTCCGTGAGCGCGCCGTCGATCTTCACCTTCTTGCCTTCGAGGCCGATGTCCGCGATCCAGTGCTGGCCGCAGCTGTTGGGGCAGCCGGTGACGTGAAGCCTCAGGTGCTCGTCGAACCCCGGCATGCGCGCTTCGAGATCGCGGACCAGGTCGCGCGCGAAGCCCTTCGTCTCCGTCAGCGCGAGCTTGCAGAACTCGGAGCCGGTGCACGCGACCGTGCCCCGCTGGAAGGGCGACGCCTCGACCGGAAGGCCCGCGCCCGTCAGCGCCGCCGCGAGCCGCTCCGCCCTGGCACGCGGAGCGTTGGGGACGACGAGGTTCTGCATGTTCGTGAGCCGGACCTCGCCGCTGCCGTAGCGCTCCGCGAGCCCCGCGGCCGCGCGCAGCTCGGCCGGCCCGATGCGGCCGCCGAGCACCGCCGCCCCGACGTAGCGGTAGCCATCCTGCTTCTGCGGACGGATGCCGACGTGGTCCCGGTAAACGTCCTCGGGCGGCTCGACCATCGCGGCGCGCTCGAGAGGGAAGCCCAACCGCGACTCGACCGCCTCGAGGAAGCGCGCGGCCGTCCAGCCGTGGTGGAGGAAGAGGAACTTGAGCCGCGCTTTCTCGCGGTTCTGCCGGAGAACCTCGGAGTCGCGGAAGATCTCGGAGACGGCGCGAACCACCGGCAACACCTGCGGCGGACGCACGAACGCGTCGAGCGGCACCGCCAGATGCGGATCGGTGGAGAGACCGCCGCCCACGCGCAGGGCGAAGCCGATCTCGCCGGTCGCCGGATGGATCCGCGCGGTGAGACCCACGTCGTTGATCTCGGGGTACGTGCACCAGACGCGGCAGCCCGTGATCGAGATCTTGTACTTGCGCGGCAGGTTGTAGAAGGCCGGGTTGCCGTTGAGCATGCGCGTCGCCGCGCTCACGAGCGGGGAGGCGTCGACCACCTCGTCGGCGTCCAGACCCGCGAGCGGGCAGCCCGTCACGTTGCGTGTGACGTCGCCGCACGCGCCGAGCGTCGAGAGCCCGATGCGCGCCAGCGCGTCGAAGACCTCCGGCAGCGCTTCGAGCGTCACCCAGTGAAGCTGGATGTTCTGGCGGACCGTGATGTCGGCGACCGAGCGCCCGTGGCGCTCGGCGAGGTCGGCGATCGTCCGCACCTGGTGCGCCTGGAGCGCGCCGCCCGGGATGCGGATCCGCACCATGAAGAAGCGCGTCGCTCGCCCTTCACCGCCCTTGCCGCCGACCGCGCCGACGCCGTCACCCTGCGAGTAGACACCCCACCAGCGGAAGTACGTGGCGAGCCACTCGGGCGGGATGGATTCGTAGCCGTCGCGCGCGAACCCGTCGATCGCCGCGCGCGCCTCCCACGGGTTCAGCTCGTGCTTGAGCCGCTCGACTCGCTGGGCCTTCGTTTCTTTCGGCGTCTCTGTGATCGCCACCTCATCACCCCCGAAACGACGAAGCCGGGAGGGGACTCTTCCCGCTCCCGGCTTCTCGTCTTGTCCTGCGACTTTCGCCTTGGGTTATCGCGCCGTCATCCCGCCCACCTGAGGGGCACCTCCACCCAGGCTTTACAGCGGGCACATTTCGCTGTCACTCTCCCGCTCTGAGCCTCCACCTTCAAAATGGCGTTCCGAATCACGATTTCGCCCGGCTCCTTCACCACGAGCCGCGTCCGGCACACCGGGCAGCGCTCGCCGTCTATGGCCTGTGTGTCAACCACTTGCGACAAATACCCTTTGTCGATCGACATTGTGAAGACTATTATCTGCAGGCCGGTGCTGCCCGGCAGTCCCAACGCAAGGAGGAACCAGAACGTGGCACTCAGACTCGGCGACACCGCACCCGACTTCACCGCGGAGACCACGGCAGGCCCAATCAGCTTCCACCAGTGGATCGGCGACAGCTGGTCCATTCTCTTCTCGCACCCACGCGACTTCACGCCCGTGTGCACGACGGAGCTGGGCTACGTCGCCCGCCTCACGCCCGAGTTCGAGCGCCGGGGCGTCAAGGTGCTCGGACTTTCGATCGACCCGGTGGACTCGCACCAGAAGTGGCTCCAGGACATCAAGGAGACGCAGGGGCACCTGCCGGGCTACCCGCTCATCGCCGACCCGGAGCGGAAGGTCGCGAACCTCTACGGGATGATCCACCCGTCGCACGATGAGGTCTACACGGTCCGCACGGTCTTCGTCATCGATCCCAAGAAGAAGATCCGCCTGATGATCACGTATCCCCAGACGACGGGTCGCAACTTCGACGAGATCCTGCGCGTGCTCGACTCGCTCCAGCTGACCGACGGCTACAAGGTCGCCACGCCCGTGAACTGGAAGCAGGGCGAGGACGTGATCATCGTGCCGGCCGTCAGCGACGAGGACGCGAAGAAGCAGTTCCCGAAGGGCTGGCGGGCGCTCAAGCCGTACCTGCGCCTGACGCCGCAGCCGAACAAGTAAGGGGGGTCAGCGCGGCGCGACCGCCTCGCCGAGAACGCGTGCCGCGCGCGCGTCGAACGCGCAGAGGATGACCTCGCGCGGACGGGGCTCGGCGGCGAGGAACCCCCGGATCGTGTCCACCGCGACCCGCGCCGCGGCCTCGGGCGGATAGCCGTACACGCCGGTGGAGATGGCGGGGAACGCGACGGTGTCGAGCGTCTTCTCGGTGGCGAGCTCGAGGCTTCGCCGGTAGCACGCGGCCAGGAGTGCGGGCTCGTCGTGATCGCCGCCCCGCCACACGGGGCCCACGGTGTGGATCACCCAGCGAGCCCGCAGCCGGAACCCCGGCGTGATCCGGGCATAGCCGGTCGGACATCCACCAAGCGTCCGGCAGTGCGCGAGCAGCTCGGGTCCGGCCGCGCGATGGATGGCGCCGTCGACACCGCCGCCGCCCAGCAGCGTGGAATTCGCCGCGTTGACGATCGCGTCGACGTCGAGGGTCGTGATGTCGCCCTGCCAGACCCGGATCCGTTCGGCCACGCGCCGACTCTAGGCGACGGGGCCCTGCGGTACAATGCCCGCCCGGTGCGTCCACTCGCATGAGTCGTCTCCGCCCGGCACTCGTCGGCGCCTGGATCCCGGACGCCCTGCTCTTCTTCGGGAGCCTCGGGCTCTACACGCGCACGCTCGCGCCGACGTTTTACCTGTGGGACTCCGCCGAGCTTGCCGCCGGCGCCTGGACGCTCGGCATCGTGCACCCGACCGGGTATCCGCTCTACCTGCTCCTCGCCAAGGGCTTCATGCTGCTGGTCCCGATCGGCGACGCCGGCTACCGCGCCAATCTCTTCTCCGCGGTCTGCGCGGCGGTGGCGCTGGTCGTGCTGCGGCGCGCGATCGCGCTGGCGACGGGCGCGCCGTGGTGCGCGCTGGGGGCCGTGGCATTTCTCGGCGTGTCGTTTCCCGTCTGGTCCTCCGCGGTCGCCGCCGAGGTCTACACGCTCCACGCCGTCTTCATCGGACTGCTCCTCTGGCTCGGGCTCCGCTGGCGCGCGACGGGCCACCGGCGCGACTTTCTCCTTGGCGCGCTTGTCCTCGGCCTTTCTTTCGGCAACCACATGTCCACGTCGCTCCTGCTGCCCGCCGTGGCGTTCTTCGTCTGGCGCACGGTGCGACGCCAGCCGTTGTCCCTCGCGACATGGATCCAGGCTCTCGCGCTGTCCACGCTCGGCCCGCTGACGTATCTCTACCTGCCTCTGCGCTACGCGGCCGCGCCGGCGCTGAACTGGGTGCTGACGACCGAGGTGGACCTGACGACGCTCGAGGGATTGCTCTGGATGGTGCGGGGCCGGATGTTCAACGTGTTCATGTTCTGGTATGGGCCCCGCGAGCTTCTCGGCGAGATCCTCGGCTTCGGCCAGCTCCTCTGGCGGTCGCTCCTCGGCGTCGGCGTCGCGGCGGCGGCGCTCGGGCTCTCGGTCCAGGCGCGCCGTGACGGCACGCTCGCCGGCACCCTCGGCCTGCAGGCGCTTTGCCACTCGGCCTTCTTCGTCAACTACAGCGTGATGGACAAGAACACGATGTTCATGCCGGTGTTCCTCGTGCTGGCATTCTGGGTCGGCGAGGCCCTGACCGCCGGCGTTGCCTGGCTGGCTGGCACCGAGAGCGGCTGGCGTGGCAGCTGGCTGTCGGCTTCGGTGACCGTCGTCCTCGTCGGCTCGCTGGCGTGGTCGACCTACCCGCGGGTGGACCTGAGCCGTTACGACGAGCCGCGGAGATTCGGCGAGCGGGTCCTCCGGGAGGTGCCGCGCGACGCGCTGATCGTCGGGTTCTGGCTCAACATCACGCCGCTCATTTATTTGCAGTCGGTCGAGGGTCTGCGGCCGGACGTCGAGATCTTCGACTGGGGGTGGTACGCTCTCGCCCGCCAGGACGCGCTGTTCGCCGCTGGCGTGCCGAGGCGGCAGGCAAGGGCCATGGCCCGGGAGCTGGTCCGCGACCGGATCGAATTCGAGCTGGCCACGGGACGCACCGTGCTGGCGCTGGAGGACGACGATGTCCTGAGCCGGCGGTTCACCCTCGAACCGCGGGGGGACATCTTCACGCTCTGCGCGCCGGCGGGCTGCGAGTGATTCCCTTGCCTTTGCCCGC
>JBOHQB010000372.1:0-6231 GCA_050731995.1 Candidatus Rokuibacteriota bacterium | reverse complement strand
CGGAAGCGCCCCGGCACAGCCGTGGCGCTCCTCGATCTCGCATTCTCGCGGGCCCCGACTGTGCCGTGGCGCTCCTCGATTCAGTGTGGCGCTCCGATGCGCCGGATCACGAGAGACCCGGGGGCCGGCGCCGGCCCGTCCGTGACCGTCACCGCCCGCCGGAGCGCCGCCCCCGCCGCTTCCGCGTCGGCGGCGGTCCGGGCGTGGACCACCGCGATCGGCTGGTCCGCGCCCACGGCATCGCCGACGCCACGCACGTCGTCGAGGCCGACGGCCGAATCGACGGCGTCCTCGGCGCGGTGCCGGCCGCCGCCGAGCCGAAGCAGCAGGAGTCCGAGCGCGCGCGCGTCGACATGGGTGATGACGCCGGCCCTCTCGGGCACCACGGCCACTTCCACCGGCGCCCGCGACAGATGCCGGTCGGGGCGCTCGACGAGATCGCTCGGCCCGCCGAGCGCCGCGACCATGCGCGCGAAGCGCTCGGCCGCGGCCCCGGAGACGAGCACGCGCTCCACCGCGCGGAACGCCTCGTCGCGATCATGGGCCAGGCCGCCGAGGACCAGCAGCTCGGCGGCCAGGGCGGCCGTCACGGTGTGCAACCGTGCGTCGCGCCGTCGCCCCGTCAGGACGTCGACCGCCTCTCGGACTTCGAGGGCGTTTCCGACGGCACGACCGAGCGGCTGGCTCATGTCGGTCAGCAGCGCGACGGTGGGGAGCCCGGCGCCCTCGGCGACCGCCACCAGATTCTCGGCGAGCGCGGTCGCGGTGTCGAGCGACGGCAGCACCGCGCCCCCGCCGACCTTGACGTCCACGACGAGGGCGTCGGGCCCGGCGGCGAGCTTCTTCCCGAGAATCGACGCCGTGATGAGCGGGATCGAGTCGACCGTCGCGGTGACGTCGCGGATCGCGTAGACGCGGCCGTCGGCGGGCGCGAGCTCCGCCGTTTGTCCGACGATGGCGCAGCCGGCGGTGCGCACGGCCGCGCGGAAGCGGGCCAGGTCGGGAGCGGCGTCGTAGCCGGGGATGCTTCCGATCTTGTCCAGGGTCCCGCCGGTGTGCCCGAGGCCGCGACCCGAGATCATCGGCACGAAGCCTCCGCAGGCCGCGACGACCGGGGCGAGGATGAGGCTCACCTTGTCTCCGACGCCGCCGGTCGAGTGTTTGTCGAGGATCGGCCCGTCGAGACCCGCGCCGGACCAGTCCAGCACGGTGCCGGACGCGGCCATGGCGAGGGTGAGGGCCGCGCACTCCGCCCGCGTCATGCCGCGGAAACACACCGCCATGGCGAAGGCCGCGATCTGCGCGTCGCTCATCGAGCCGTCGACGATTCCCGAGACGAGGTCCGCGATCTGGTCCGCGGTGAGGCCGGCGCCGTCGCGCTTGCGCCGGATCAGCTCCGCCGGCGGCTGCTTCACCTCAGACGCCCTTGGCGACGTCGCGTCCGAAGGGCTGCGGCAGGAGCGCGCCGAGCGTGGTGGAGAGGCGAACCCCCTCCGGACCGCAGAGATGGATGCGCGTCTCCGGCCGCGCGAATTCCGAGAGCTGCTGAAGACAGCGGCCGCACGGCGGGCAGGGCTCGGCACCCTCGGTGACGACCGCGACCTCGACGATCTGCCGGCCGCCGTCGGCGACCATCGCCCCGACAGCGGTGGTCTCGGCGCACTGGGTCAGGCCGTACGAGGCGTTCTCGACGTTGCAGCCCGCGTAGAGTCGACCGTTCGCGTCTCGAACACACGCGCCGACACGGAAGCCCGAGTACGGCGCGTGGGCGTTCCCGAGGGCGCGGCGCGCGAGCTCGAGCATGGCGTCGACGTGTCCGCTCATCGCTCTTTGAGGTAGGGGACGCCGATGGCGCGCGGGGCCACCGCCCGTCCGACGAAGCCGGCCAGCAGGCACACGGTCAGCACGTAGGGAAGCGCCTGGATGAGCTGGACCGGCACGACGCCGACGAGCGGCAGCGGCGTGCCCTGCAGTCGCGCCTGGGCCGCGTCGGCGAACGCGAAGAGCAGACAGGCCCCGAGCGTCGGCACGGGGCGCCACTGCCCGAAGATCAGCGCGGCCAACGCCAGGTACCCCTTGCCCGCCGACATGTCGCGGATGAACGAGGCGTTGTGCGCGATCGACAGGTACGCGCCCGACAGGCCGCAGAGCACGCCGCTCACGAGCAGCGCGCGGTAGCGCGTGCCGGAGACCGAGACGCCCGCGGTGTCGACCGCGCCCGGGCTCTCGCCCACCGCGCGCAGCCGCAGGCCGAAGCGCGTGCGATAGACGAGCCAGGCGACGACGGGCACGCTGATCGCGGCGGCGTAGGCGAGCACGTTGTGGCCGCTGACGACCTCGCGGTAGATCAGGCCGAGGACCGGCACGGACGCGAGCGCGTCGGCGCCCGGGAGCCCGATGGGCGTGAAGCGCGCGCCCACGTCGAGGAGCGGTGTCTGGCCGCCCTCCCGGAACCAGGCGTAGCCGAGCACGGCGGTCAACCCCGAGACCGTGATGTTCAGCGCCATGCCCGAGACGACCTGGTCGCCGTGGTGCGTGACCGACGCGAATCCGTGCACCGCGCCGACCAGCACGGACGCGGCGATCCCGGCCGCGAGCCCGAGCCACGCCGAGCCCGTCACCGCCGCGGCCGCCGCGGCCGCGAACGCCGCGGCGAGCATCTTGCCCTCGAGCCCGATGTCGACGATGCCCGATCGCTCGGCGAAGAGCCCGCCGAGCGCGGCGAGCACGAGGGGCACGGCGCCGCGCGCCGTCGCGGCGGCGAGGAGGGCGACGAGGAGCACGGTCTCGCCCATTTCAGTGCGCCGCGCGGACCGCACGACGGAGGAGCGCGTCCACGGGCCCTCGCAGCGCGTGCTCGAACGCGCCGCAGACGAGGATGATGAGCCCCTGGATGACAACCACCACGTCGCGCGTCAGCTTCGGCATGTCGAACGACAGCTCGGACCCGCCCTGGTAGAGGGCGCCGAACAAGATCGCCGCCGGCACGATGCCGGCCGGATGGTTACGGCCCATCAGGGCGACCGCGATACCGACGAACCCCGCCCCGCCGGTGAAGTTGAGGAGCAGGCGGTGGTGCACGCCCATCACCTCGTTCAGGCTCATCGACCCGGCCAGCGCGCCGGAGATCGACATCGCGACGATCACCGTCCGCGCCGGCCGGATGCCCGCGTACACCGCCGCCGTCTCGCTGTGGCCGAGCGCCCTCAGCTCGTAGCCCCAGCGCGTGTGCCAGAGATAGATCCAGACCAGCGCGCCGGCGACGAGTGCCAGGAGCGACGCGAGGTTGAGCGGTGAGCGGCCCAGGTCCCAGCCGAGCCGCCCGGCGACGTCGTAGAGCTGCGGGAGCCACGTGCTCGGGGCGAACTCCCGCGTCTCCGGCGATTGCTGGCCCGGCTTGATCAGCACGTTGACGAGCAAGTGGGTCATCAGTGCCGAGGCGATGAAGTTGAACATGATCGTCGTGATGACGATGTGGCTGCCGCGCCGGGCCTGCAGCCACGCGGGCACGAACGCCCAGGCGGCGCCGAAGACCGCGGCGACGACGAGCGCCGCCGGCACCACGACGGCCGTCGGCCAGCCGCCGGCGGTCAGGCAGAGGAGCCCGACCCCCAGGCCGCCGATGTACGCCTGTCCCTCCGCGCCGATATTGAAGAGCCCGCCGTGGAAGGCGACGGCGACGGCCAGGCCGGTGAAGACGAAGTTCGTCGCGTAGTACAGCGTGTAGCCGATCGCCTCCGCGCTGCCGAACGCGCCCGTGGCCAGGAGGCGCAGCGCGCGCGCGGGGCTCTCGCCGACCAGGAGAATCACCGCCGCGGACAGCAAGAGCGCCAGGGCGAGGTTGATCGCCGGCAGCAGCGCCGAAACGATCCAGTGGCGGGCGGTCCCCGAGCTCATCGCAGGGCGCCGGGATTATCCCGCGCCCCATCGGCGATGTCGATCGGGCCGGTGCGCGCGGCGCGAATGCGCGCTTGCCGACGCGCGCCTCACGCGGTAGGGTGCGGGCACCCGACCCACGGAGGCTCCGCATGAGCGACGTCACGCTGGACGAGGTGAAGAAGCGCGCGCAGGCAGCCGGCCTGGTCCTGCGCGAGGACCGGCTCGAGATGGTGCGCCGCCTGCTCACGGACGCGCTCGCGCCGTTGCGCAGGACGGACTCCCGCGCGGTGCAAGCCGTCGAACCGGCCGTCACCTTCGACGCCAACGCGGGAGGAGCGGCCGATGGCGCTCGATGAGCTCCACTATGCCGGCATCCGGGATCTCGGTCAGCGGTTCCGCGCGCGCAAGCTCTCTCCCGTCGAGCTGACGACGGCGCTGCTCCAACGCATCGAGGCGCTCGAGCCGACGCTGCACACGTTCGTCACGCTCACCGCCGACCGCGCGCTCGCGGACGCGAAGGCGGCGGAGGCCGCGATCGGTCGCGGCGACGCGCGTCCGCTCCTCGGCATCCCCGTCGGCTACAAGGACCTCTACTTCACGCGTGGCATCAAGACGACCGCCGGGTCCGCGCTCCTCGAGCACTGGGTGCCCGACACCGACGCGACGTGCGTCACGCGGCTGCAGAATTCCGGCTGCGTGATGCTCGGGAAGCTCATCACCCACGAGTTCGCGTGGGGCATCCAGACCCCCGACCATCGCTTCAAGCCCGCGCGCAATCCCTGGAACCTCGACCACATCCCCGGCGGCTCGTCGAGCGGCTCGGGCGCGGCGCTCGCGGCGGGACTGTGCGTCGGCGCGCTCGGCTCCGACACGGGCGGCTCGATCCGCGGGCCCGCGTCGTTCTCCGGCGTCGTCGGGCTCAAGCCGACGTACGGTCGCTGCAGCCGGGCCGGGGTCGTGACGCTCTCCTGGACGCTCGATCACACCGGCCCGATGGCGCGGACGGTCGAGGACTGCGCGTACTTGCTGCAGGCGCTCGCCGGCCACGATCCGCTCGATCCGGCGTCGAGCCGCGCGCCGGTCTCCGACTACGTCACGCCGCTCGGCTCGTCCGTCCGTGGCCTCAGGGTCGGCGTGCCGGCGCGTGACTTCTTCCTCGAGGGCGCCGACGCCGAGGTCGTGAGCGCGTTCGAGGAGTCCCTCGCGACACTGAGGCGGCTTGGCGCGGACGTCCGCGACGTGTCGATGGACCACGTCCGGGACGCGCCGTCGTTCATGGTCATCATGGCGTCGGAGGCCTTCGCGTACCACGAGCGGGACCTGCGCGAGCGGCCGGAGATGTACGGCGACCTCCTGCGCGAGCGGCTGATGCACGGCGGTCTCTACACGGGCGCGGAGTACGTGCAGGCGATGCGGCTGCGCGAGCGGCTGCGCCGGCAGATGCTCGACGTCTTGCGGACCGTCGATCTACTCGCGACGCCGACCTCGCCCAAGCCGGCGCCGACGTTCGCGATGATGTACGACACCTCGCTCGGCTTCCCGCGGAGCAACACGCCACCGTTCAACGTCAGCGGCCTTCCCGCGCTCGCGCTGCCGTGCGGCTTCTCGAGCCGCGGCCTGCCGCTCTCGCTCCAGCTCGCGGGCCGCCCCTTCGACGAGGCGACCGTGCTGCGCGCCGGGCACGCGTACGAGCAGGCCACGGAGTGGCACACGCGGCGCCCGCCAGTCTGAATGGGGGCCCCGACATGGCCCCCATACCCCCCACCGCTCGGAGCGCCCCGGCCAAGCCGTGACGCTCCTCGATCTCACGCGTGCGCGGGCCCCGACATGGCCCCCGTCTTAACTACTCCACGTAGAGCTGCCCCACGACCGCGTGGCTGCCGTCGGTCGCGCGCCGCATGACGACGAACGCGCCCATCTGGATGCTAAGTCCCGTGAGGTCGCTGACGACGCTGCCGTGGGTCACGAGCACCAGCGGCCGCTCCCCCGTGTGCGCGGCCATCGCCTGCCTGATCTCGGTCACCTGCCGCCGGCGACGCTCCGTGTCGTTGAGCGCGCCCCGCAGGGGCTCCCAGGGCTCGGCCTTCGCGAAGGCGAGGCGGCCCGTGTCCAGGCAGCGGCAGCGCGGGCTCGACAGCACCGCGCCGACCTCGATCCCGTGCTGCCGGAACGCCTCGCCGATCCGCCGGGCCTGCGCGCGACCGTTCTCGTCGAGGTTGCGCTGGGTCGAGCAGTCGTCCGGTCGCGCGTCGGGCGGATCGAAGGCCCCGGGCGCATAGCTGTGGCGCACCACCACGACGCTCCCGGGCGAGCGCAGCGCGTCCCACACCGTCTCGCTCGCCTGGGCGACGG
>JBOHQB010000371.1:0-2066 GCA_050731995.1 Candidatus Rokuibacteriota bacterium | reverse complement strand
GTCTTGAGCGTCAACCTGAAAGGCAGCTTTCTCTGCGCGCAGGCCGTCGCGCGGGCGCTCGTCGCCGCCGACCGGTCCGGCGCCATCGTCAACATCGCCTCCTCTTCGGTCCGCGGCGACCCTCTCGGGGTCCACTACTCCGCGAGCAAGGCCGGCGTGGTCGGTCTCACGCGGGCGATGGCGCTCGCGCTGGCTCCCCATCGGATCCGGGTCAATGCCATCGCTCCCGGCATGACCGACACGCAGCAGCCGCGCTACGGCAACACGGAGGAGCAGCTCGCCCTCAAGGCTCGCGAGATTCCCCTCGGGCGCATGGCGCAACCGGAAGAGATCGCGCGGGTCGCCGTGTTCCTGGCGACGACGGACGCGGCGTGGATCACGGGCGAGCTGATCCACGTCAACGGCGGCGCCTACATGGCGTAGCGGCTTACCTCAGACGGGCGGCCGGCGCGTATGCCACTGGGTCGCGCGCTCGTACGCGTGGCCGACCTTCAACACTGTCCCTTCCTCGAAGGGCCGGCCCGCCAGCTGGAGTGAGAGCGGCAGTCTGGAGGACGAGAAGCCGCACGGCAGCGCGAGCGTGGGCGATCCAGTCAGGTTGAACGGGGGCATGTTGCTCCGCGGGAAGCCGAACTCAGGATCGTACGCCTGTGCGAACGGCGTGGCCGGCTTCAGCGCGGTCGGCGTCGCGAGCACGTCGACGCTCTTCAACACCTCCGCGGTTTCGCTGCAGATCTGCGACCGGATGCGCTGCGCCTGCATGTATTCCGACGCCGTGATGAGCGCGCCGGCCAGGATCCGCTCGCGCAGCACCTCGCCGTACAGCTCCGGACGCTCACGAATGTCGCGCTCGTGATAAGCGAAGGCCTCGGCCATCAGGATGAGGAGAAACGAGGGCGTCGCGCCAATGCCCGGAATCTGGACGTCGCGCACCTCGGCGCCGAGCCGCCGCAGCGTCGCGAGCGCCTCTTCGAACGCGCGCTCGACCTCGGGGTCTATGCCCTCGAAGAAGTACGCGCGCGGCACGCCGATCTTCATGCCGCGGATGTTGCGAGCGAGCGGCGTCAGGTAGTCGTCGACCGGGGCGCGGCTCGAGGCCGGATCGGCGGGGTCGTGTCCGGCCATCCCCTGCAGCAGGTACGCGCAATCCTCGACCGTGCGCGCCATCGGGCCCGTGTGGTCGAGCGTCCACGACAGCGACAGGACTCCCGCGCGGCTCACGCGCCCGTACGTCGGCTTGAGCCCGACGATACCGCAGAAGGCGGCCGGGCCGCGGATCGACCCGCCGGTGTCCGAGCCCGTCGCGCCGGCGACGAGCCCCGCGGCGAGGGCGGCGCCGGATCCGCTGCTCGAGCCGCCCGGAATATGGTCGACGTTCCAGGGATTGCGGGCGGGCGTGAAGCGGTGCCCGGGAAACTGGAGGCCGAACGCGAACTCGTGGGTGATGAGCTTGCCGAGGAGAACTGTGCCTGCCGCCCGCCAGCGCTCGACGCACGCCGCCTCGTCGTCGGGAATCCAGTCGGCGAGAAGCGCGGATCCGCCCGTCGTGCGGATGCCCCGCGTGAGGTAGATGTCCTTGTGGGCGACCGGGATGCCCAGGAGCGGGCGCGCGTCGCCGCGGCGCAGCGCGTCCTCCGCAGCTCGCGCGTCCGCCAGCCCGCGGTCGGCGGTCAGGGTGACGAAGGCGTGCAGGATCGGGTCGAGCTTGTCGATCCGGGCAAGCAGCGCCCGGGTCACCTCGACGGGCGAGAGCTCCCGCTTCCGGTAGCGCGAGCCGAGCTCGGCGATGGTGGCGTAGGCGATCTCGTCACTCATCGCCGCGCCCGGATCTCGCGGTGAACTTCACCGCCGGCTCGAGCGTCTTGACGGCGCGCGAGTCCAGCGCGCGTACCGGCGCGAGCGCATCCGCCAGCAGCTTCCGCACCATCGCGAGCCGATTGTCCGGGATGGTGACGCCCGCCGCGCGGATGCGCTCCCGCAGCTCCTCCAGTGTCACTGAAGGGGCGAGAAGGACGACGGCATCATGAGCTTGTTCTCCTGCGCGAGCAGCTCGTCACCACCGCCGG
>JBOHQB010000370.1:0-16906 GCA_050731995.1 Candidatus Rokuibacteriota bacterium | reverse complement strand
GCGCGCAGCCCCAACCGCCACATCGCCTTCATCACCGGCATCCACGCCTGCGCCGGCATGTGGCTGGCGCGCATGGAGGGCCGCGTCGCGCTCGGGCGTCTCGTCCAGCGCTTCCCCGATCTGAAGGCCGCCGGTCCACCGGTGCGCGGCCGTCGCGCCCGCTTCCGGACGCTCGTCACGCTTCCTGTGGCTGTCTAGCCGCACGGGCCCCGAGATGGTCCCCCCCGGGCCCCCGGCGCTCCGGGTTTCGCGCGCGACCGTCGACGCGTCAGAAGCTCTCGATCGTCCAGAGACCGTCGCCGTCCTGGACGAAGTAGACGTAGTAAGCGAGCGTCAGAAGCTGGCTGCCCCAGAGCTGCAGGCGAGGCAGGCGGTATTTCACCCGGCCCTCGACCGCGTAGATCAGCTCGATGTCCTGCATGTCGCGCGCGATCCGGGCGAGGTCGCCCCTCAGCGCCGTGAAGAGCGCTCGATAGCGGTCCTGCTGCGGCGCCACGAAGTGGGTGACAGCACCGGCGAGGTCGTTCGCGACGAGCGCACTCTTCACAGCCCCCCATTTCGCCTTGAAGAACGCGTCGAGCACCGATCGATCGTACACCTGCACCACGGTGCGGGCGGCGGTCTGCCGCCCGGCGCCGTCCGTGACGGTCACGACCGGAACGTAGAGCCCGGGCTGGCTGAAGGTGAACGTCTGGCCGTCGAGCGACGCCCCGGTGAAGTCGACGGTTCCGTCGCCGTCGGCGTCGAAGGCGACCGCGGTGCCGGGGGTCTGGCTGAGCGTGAAGCTCACGGTCAACGGAGCCAGGCCGCTCTGCGGCACGGCGACCAGGTCCGACGTCGGGGCGATGCCGGCGACCGTGACGGTCACGCTGTGCTCGGCGGTCGCGCCGCCGCCCGTGGCGCCGATCGCGCTCAGCACGACGGCGCCCGGCGCCACGGGGACGAGGGCGGCAAACGCGTCGCTTTGCACGGCTGCCCGAACACCGTTGACCGTCACGCCGACCTCCGCGCTGGCCGTTACGGTCCCCCGCACCAGCAGCGAGCCCGCCGGAACGGTGGCCCCGCTCGCCGGCGACGTGATCTGTATCAGGAGAGCGCCGCCCACGCTGAACGACCGCCGAGCCGGCGTCGGATCCTCGTTGCCGGCGAGGTCGCGCGCGGTGACCTCGAACGTGTGGGAGCCCGCCGCCAGGCCCGCGAAGGTCGCGCGCGTCGCGGCGGTGAACTCCGAGACGGCCCCGCCGTCGAGCCGCCAGGCGAAAGTGAGGCTGCCGGGAGGCGTGATGTCGTCCGTGCCCGCGAACGTGAAGGTCACCGTGCTGTCGCCCGTCGTCCCGATGGGGCCACCGGTGATCTGGGTGTCGGGCGGGGTGTTGTCCACGACGACGACGCGGGTCGAGGTGCTCGTGTTGCCCGCCAGGTCCGTCGCGGCGGCCCGGAGCGTGTGCGTGCCGTCGGCAACGGACGTCGTGCTCCACGGGGCGACGAGCGTGGCGCGGGCCGCGGGCAACGCCGGCGTGGTCGTCGCCGCAAGAGACTGGCCGTCCGCGGTGAGCGCGAGCGTCTGGATGGCGCTCCCCGTGTCACTCGCCTGGACCCGTACAGCGATCTCGCCACGCGCGTGGCCAGTCGGAGGCGCGCTGAAGGTCAGCGTCGGCGGGATGCCGTCGTGGATGACCGCGACGTTCACAGACGTCGACGTCAGCCCAAACCCGCTGTGACTCGTCGCGAACGCCTCGATGCCGTTCGAGACGTTCGGCGCCAGCTCGACGGATGCCGTGAATGCTCCGGCGCCGTCGGCGGTGACCGAGACGGGCGTCGCCTCGGCGTTGACGAACAGGTCCATGCGATCTCCGCGCCCCGCCGTGCCCGTCAACAGGATCGGCGACTGATTGGTCACCGCCGGAGCAGTGAGGGCCGGTGGGGCCGGCGCGCGGAAGCGGAGCACACGGCCGGAGCTGCCGTCGGCCACGTAGAGATTGCCGTCGGCGTCGAAGGCCAGGCCCTGGGGCTTGTCGAGGTGCTCGGCGTAGAGCGTCACCGCGCCCGTCACCGCGAGCTTGGCCACCGCGCGCTTCGATCCGTTGTCGTCGAGGTCCAGCGCTTCCGTTGTCAGATAGAGGGCACCGAGACCGTCGCGCGCGAGGCCGACCGGCTTCCTGTATTGGTCGGTCGAGCCCAGTCGCGTCCGGTCGCCGGCGCTCCCGTCCGGCAGGATCGCGATCCGGAACACGAGCCCGTCCGCGTGCCGGTCGGCGCGCGAGCCTCGGGTCGCCGCGAAGAGCGCCTCGTGATTCGCCGCGAGCCCCTGGAGGTTCTTGAAGCCGTCGGCGAACACGTCCGGCGCGCGATTCGGGCGCAGGACCAGGACGACCTCGGGCTCGTCAGATTCGTCGTCCGGCTCGGGATCGGCGTCGCGTGTGAGACGACGGGCGGAGACGAACACGGTTCCGTCGTCCGACACCGCGAGCCAGCGCGGCTGCCTGACGCCGGAGACGAGCGTCGTGCGCCGGCCGTTCGGCTCGATGCGGATCACACGGCCCGCGCGCTCCTCGGCGACGAGCAGCCGCCGCTCCGGGTCGAGCGCGAGCCCGATCGGGCGCTCGAGCTGGTTCGCGACGACCGAATGCGAGCGGTCGGCGGTGACGCGTGTGATCGTGCCGGTGTGGCGGTCGGCGACGAAGACGTTGCCATCATCGTCCACCACGATGCCACGGAGATCGCCGAACCCGTCGGCGTAGACCTCGACGGGATCGAGCGAGCTGATCGACTGGGCCGGCGCGCTGGTCGCGGACACCAGAGCGATCAGCAGGGTCGGAAGGACGGCGGCTCGCCACATCGTGCCTCTCGGTCGAGGCAAATCGTGGGCCAGCGGAGGCGACGCCGGGAAGTCGCTGAATCTTCAGACGGCGCCGTCCAACACCGTGATGTTTCGGAGATCTCGGCTGCACCTCCGGCTGTGCACGAGTGCCGTCGTCCGGAGGCTGTACCTGCAATATCCCCGCGAGCCGGACCGCGAGCCGGCTGCTCTCATCCCTACCGGCGGAGCTTCGGATCCCAGGCGTCGCGCAGCGTGTCGCCGAAAAGGTTGAAGGCGAGGACGGCGAGGCTGATCGCGAGGCCGGGGAAGATCGCGAGCCAGGGCGCCTGCTCCATGAAGGCGCGCCCCGTGCTGGAGAGCATCAGGCCCCAGGACGGTGTCGGCGGCTGCGTGCCGACGCCGAGGAACGACAGCGTCGCCTCGATCAGGATCGCGTTGCCGAGCCAGATCGAGGCAATGACGAGGATCGGCGCCGTCACATTGGGCAGGATGTGGCTCAGGATGATGCGCGGATGACGGCAGCCGATCGCCTGCGCGGCCTCGACGTAACGGTTCTGCTTGGCCGTGAGCACGGCGCCGCGCACGATGCGCGAGTTGCCGGGAATGATGACGATGGCGATCGCGATCATCGCGTTCGTCGTGTTGGGCTTGAGCACGGAGACGATCGCGAGCGCGAGCACGAGCCCGGGGATCGCCTGGACCGCGTCCATGACCCGCTGGAAGATCAGGTCGAGGCGCCCCTCGCAGTAGCCGCAGAGGAGCCCGATGACCATGCCCGCCGCCGTGCCGATGCCGACGGCGAGGAGCCCGACCCAGAGCGAGATCCGCGCGCCGTAGATGATGCGGCTCAGCACGTCGCGGCCGATGTCGTCGGTGCCGAAGGGATGGGCATAGCTCGGCGCCGAGAGGCGGATCTCCGGCTTCGTCTCCAGCGGATCGTAGGGGGCCAGGACCGGCGCGAAGCCCGCCGTCAGCACGATCACGACGAGGAGGGCGGCCGCCGCGGCGCCGAGGGGCTTTCGCTTCAGCGTGAGCCAGAGGAGCTGCCCCCGGCTGATGGTGGTGATCTCCGGGGCCTCGAAGCGCGCGACGCTGGTTACCGGGACCGTCGCCATCAGCCCCTCACGAGTAGCGGATGCGCGGGTCCAGCCACGCGTAGGTCAAGTCCACGATCAGGTTCAGCGTGACCAGCGTCGCGGCGACGAGCATCACGTTGGTCTGCACCACGGGGTAGTCGCGATACAGGATCGCCTCGACGGTGAGCCGCCCCATGCCCGGCAGCGCGAAGATCGTCTCCACGACGACCGTGCCGGCCAGGAGCACCCCGAGCTGGCCGCCGACGATCGTGACGACGGGGATGAGCGCGTTCTTCAGCGCGTGCTTGTAGACAACGACCTTGCCCGCCAGCCCCTTGGCCCAGGCCGTGCGCACGTAATCCTCGCGCAGGACCTCCAGCACGGTCGAGCGCGTCATGCGCATCGTCGCCGCCGAGAGGCGGAAGCCGAGGATGGCCGCCGGGAGCACGAACTGCTGCAGGTTTTTCCACGGCGAGTCCCAGAAGGTCACGTAGCCGATCGGCGGGATCCAGTGGAACCAGATCGCCGCGAAGGTGATGACGAGCGTGCCGAGCCAGAAGTCCGGCAGCGACAGGCCCGAGACGGCGACGACGCGCCCGACGTAGTCGGAGGCCGTGTCCTGCCGCGTCGCCGAGAGCACGCCGACGGGGATCGCGATGCTGAGGCCCAGGATGATCGCCAGCGTCGCCAGCTCGAGCGTGACGGGGATGGCCTTCTTGAGCGACACGGCGATCGGCTCGTTCGTGAAGATGGAGTGGCCCGGGTTGAGGCTCACCATCTGCCAGAGCCAGAGCGCGTACTGCACGTGGTAGGGGCGGTCGAGGCCCAGATCCTTGCGGAGCTTGGCCAGCTCGCGCGCGCCGACGTTACCGGACTCGCCCATCAGCGCCACGAGCGCGTCGCCCGGCATCACGCGCATGAGGCCGAAGACGATCAGCGAGGAGAGCAGGAGCACCGGGAACGCCAGCAGGAGCCGGCGGATCACATACTTGTGCACGCCCGCCCGCCCGACCCTCTACCCGGTGCTCACCCCCACGCTACTTGTCGAGCCACATCCGGGCGATGGCCGGCGCGCCGTAGGCATCCGTGCGCCGGATGGCGAGGGCGGCGCCGTTGCGCACGTGCGGCTGGAAGACGAGGAAGCCGTTGTCGTACGGCATCCACATTCTCAGCACTTGGTCGTACTCCCGGTCCACGATCTTCTTGGCGATCGTGCGCTGCTCGGTGCGGTCCGGCGTCCGGCGCAGCTTGGTGGTCAACTCGTCGATGACGGGATCGTTGACGCGGAAGAAGTTCTTCGTGGACTTGGAATGCATGTACATGTAGGTCCGCTCGTCGAGGCCGACGGCGTGCCCGGACTGGAACCCCCACGCCATCCCGTCCCACTTGCCCTCGACGTATTTTCCGTAATAGGTCGTGTAGTCGTGCTTCGTGATCTTGACGTCGATGTTGAGGTTCTTCTTGAGATCCTGCTGCACGACCTGGACCTGCGACGACATCTGCGGGAAGTACTCGTAGTAGAAGAGCGTCGTCTCGAAGCCCTTGGCGTGGCCGGCCTCGGCCATGAGCTTCTTCGCCTCCTCCGGACGGTACTGCCACCACGGGCCGAGGTCCTTCGCCGTCGGAAACTTGTCCTGGTAGTACATGTACGGGACGCCCCAGCCGAGGATGCCGTTGCCCTCGTAGATCGTGTCCACTTGTTTCTGGCGGTCGATGGCGATCGAGACCGCGCGCCGGACCCGCACGTCGTTGAAGGGCGGCTGGTCCTGGGCGAGCGAGATGCCGAAGGGCGTCAGCGAGTTGTGGTATGACTGCACGATCGCGTTGGGGTTGGTCTTGCGGATGTTCTCTACCTCGGAGAGGCTCGCCAGCGAGATGAAGTCACTCTGGCCGGTGCGGAACGCCGCCACGCGGGTGGCGGTGTCGGGGGTCGAGAGGATGACGTACTCGTCGAGGTAGGGGCGACCCTTGTCGTAGTAGTCGGGGTTCCGCTGGAGCACGACGCGCACCTTGCGGGTGTGCTCCTTGAGGATGAAGGGTCCCGTGCCGATCAGCCGCTTCTTGAGGTCGCCGTCCTCCTCCAGGACCTCGCGGGAGAAGATCACCGTGACGGACTCGGCGACGTTCTGCGGGAAGAGCGTGTTGGGCGTCTTGAGATGGATCCGGAGGGTGTGCTTGTCCGGCGTCTCCATCCCCTCGATTTCCTGGAACGTGAACGCCTGCACGCCCTCCTTCGCGTACTGCTCGTAGCAGTACTTGACGTCGGCGGCGACCAGCTCGCGCCCGTTGAGCGGTGGCACGTTGTGCCACTTGACCCCCGGGCGCAGCTTGAAGGTCCAGATACGCGAGTCGGGGCTCGACTGCCAGGATTCCGCGAGATCGCCCTTGAGCGTCATGTCGATCGTGCCTGCCGCCTCGTCGGGGAACGCGTAGCGGATGAGGCGGCTGCTCGTGAGCCCGGCGAACTGGAAGAGCCCGACCGACTGCGTGAGCCGGGGATCGATCACCGGCGGGTCCCACTGCGAGGCGCGGGTGAGCGTCCCGCCCCGTTTCGGCGGCTTCGTGCTCGCCGGGATCCATTCGGGGTACGGAGACACGGTGGCTGCGGACGCCTGTCCCCGGCCGGCGCCGGCTATGAGCGCCGTCGCGCCGATACCGGTCAGTCCGGCTTTCTGGAGGAATTCTCGACGGTTCACGGAGTCGCGGGTCGCCATCTCTGCTCTCCTTCTCAACCTTGTGAAGGACGGACCCTTACCGGTGACACAGAGCTCGAGTGGCCGGAACGATGCCGTACTCGAAACGGTGAGTCAAGCGGAATTGGGGGGAGGGGAGGGCGCTTACAGCGAGGCGCGCAGGGCGGAAAAGGGCGCGGTCCAGCCGGCGATCGCGCCCTGCGCGCGGACCATCTCGAGCGTCGCCTGCTTGAACTCGGGGAAGTAGCTCTCGGTCGCGTCCTCGATCAGCAGGCACTCGTAGCCGCGGTCGTTCGCCTCGCGCATCGTCGTCTGCACGCAGACCTCGGTGGTCACGCCGGCGAGCATCAGATGCGTGATCGCGCCGGCCCTCAGCAGCCCGTCGAGCGGTGTCGCCCAGAAGGCGCCCTTGCCGGGCTTCACGATGACGGTCTCGCCGGGCAGGGGAGCCAGCTCGGGGACGATGTCGTTGCCGGGCTCGCCGTCCACGAGGATGCGCCCCATCGGGCCCCGGGCGCCGATGCGCAGCGCCGGATCGCCGCGCCGGAGCTTCGCCGGCGGGCAGTCGCCCAGGTCGGGCCGGTGCCCCTCGCGCGTGTGCAGAACACGGATGCCGTGCGCGCGGCACCAGTCGAGAAGCGCCTGCACCGTCGGCACGATCGCCGCCAGCCGCCCCACGTCGTTGCCGAGGGCCTCGCCGAAGCCGCCGCGCTCGATGAAGTCCCGCTGCATGTCGATGACGACGAGCGCGGTGCGCGCCGCGTCGAACGTGTACGGGTAGGGCCGCGCGGCGACCTCAGGCATCGGGCGCGCCCGCCGCGTGGCGGACCGCGTCGTGGTGGCCGGCCATGCACCGGCCGATGACCGCGATGTCCGCGTCGGCGGTCGCCGTCTCGTGCACGAGGCGGCCGTCGAAGATCACGGCGATGCGATCGGACAGCACCAGGAGCTCATCGAGGTCCTCGCTCACCAGCAGCACCGCCGCGCCGCCGTTGCGCGCGGCCAGGATCCGGTCGTGGATCTCGGCGACGGCGGCGAAGTCCAGGCCGAAGACGGGATTCGCGGCGATGAGCACGGACACCGTCTCCGACAGCTCGCGCGCGAGCACGGCGCGCTGGACGTTGCCGCCCGACAGCGTGGACATCGGCGCGTCGGGTCCGGAGGTCTGCACCCTGAAGTCGGCGATCCAGCGCTCGGCCTGCGCGCGGAGGGCCCGCCGGCGCAGCCAGGGGCCGGCGGCGAGCGGCGCGCGATCGAAGTTGCGCAGGGCCATGTTCTCCGCCACCGTCATCTGCGGCACGCAGCCGTTGCGCATCGGCTCCTCGGGCAGGCTGAACTTGCCGTAGAAGCGGATCGCCGCGCGCGTCGCCCGCCAGGGCTGCCCGTTCACGCGCACCTCGCCGGCGACGGCCTCGCGCTGGCCGACGAGCGCCTCCACCAGCTCGCGCTGGCCGTTACCCGACACGCCGGCGATGCCGACGATCTCGCCGGGGCGGACCGCGAGCGAGACGTGGTCGACGGCGACGAGGCCGGCGTCGTCCTCGACGACGAGCCCCTCCACCCCGAGCCGCGGCGGACGGGCGGGATCCCAGTCGCTCTGCCGCGTCGCGTGGGTCTCGGGAATCTCGCGCGCGCCCACCATCATCTCGGCCAGGCGGACCGGTGTCAGCTCCGCCACGCGTCCCTCGCCGGCGAGCCGGCCGCGCCGCAGCACGGACACCGTGTCGGCGAAGGCCATGACCTCGCGGAACTTGTGCGTGATCATGAGCACGGTCACCTCGCCCGCGCGCGCCATCGCCAGGAGCATCCCGAGCACCTCGTCGGCCTCGGCGGGCGTCAGGACCGAGGTCGGCTCGTCGAGGACGATGAAGCGGCGGCGCAGATAGAGCTGCTTGAGGATCTCGACCTTCTGCTTCTCGCCGGCGGCGAGCCGCGCGACGGGCACGTCGAGGTCGAGCCGGAACGGCACCGTCGTCATGAAGACCGCGAGCCGTTCGCGCTCGGCGCGCCAGCGCACACGCGCCGGGACGTCGTCGCGCGCCATGACGAGGTTCTCGGCCACGGTCATGCTCGGCACGAGGGTGAAGTGCTGATAAACCATGCCGATGCCGAGCGCGTGCGCGTCGTGGGGCGAGCGGATGTCGCGCTCGCGCTGGCCGACCACGATCGCGCCCGCGTCCGGCCGGTGGTAGCCGACGAGGCACTTCACGAGCGTGCTCTTGCCGGCCCCGTTCTCGCCGAGGAGCGCGTGGAACGAGCCCGCGGGCACCCGCATCGAGACGTCGTCGAGCGCGGTGAGCGCGCCGAAGCGCTTCGTCATGCCGAGCACCTCGACGTCGAGGGCGGCGCGGGGCTGTGTCACGCGGGGCCCTTGACCGCGGCGAGGAAGTCGGTGGAGCGCGCGACGGCGCCGAAGACGCCGCCCTGCATCTTGATCATCTTGATCGCGGCCAGGTGGTTCCCGTGGTCGGTGGCGCCGGTGCAGTCCTCGAGGAGGAGGCACTCGAAGCCGCGATCGTTGCCCTCGCGCATGGTCGTGTGGACGCACACGTCGGTGGTGATGCCGGTGAGCACGAGGTTGGCGATCCCGCGGATCCTCAAAATCAGCTCCAGGTCCGTCGCGCAGAACGACCCCTTGCCGGGCTTGTCGATCACGACCTCGCCCGGCACCGGCGCCAGCTCGGGCACGATCTCCCAGCCCGGCTCGCCGCGGACCAGGATGCGGCCGCACGGGCCGGGATCGCCGATGCCGGCGCCGATGCGGCGCGAGCGCCAGCGCTTGTTCGCCGGAAGGTCCGAGAGGTCCGGCCGATGGCCCTCGCGCGTGTGGATCACGTGGAATCCGCCGGCGCGCGCCGCGGCGAGCACTCTCCGGATGGGCTCGACGGGCGCGCGCGTGAGCGACAGGTCGTAGCCCATCGTGTCGACGTAGCCGCCGACGCCGCAGAAATCGGTCTGCATGTCGATGACGAGCAGCGCCGTGTTGGCGGGACGCAGGTCGCCGTCGAACGGCCACGGATACGGATCGGCGGTCACGAATCGAGTCGTCATCGTCGCCCTCTCTAGCGGTTGATGCTCAGCTCGCCCGGCGCGCCGGTCAGCGTGCGCCGCGGCGAGCACGTCGCGATCATGATCACGAGCGTCACCACGTACGGCGCGGCGTTGAAGAGGTAGTAGCCGCCGGTGATCCCGACCGACTGGAGCGCCGGCCCGAGCGCGCCGGCGCCGCCGAAGAGCAGCGCCGCGTAGAAGCACCGCAGCGGGTTCCAGCGCGCGAAGATCACGAGCGCCACCGCCATCAGCCCCTGCCCGCTCGACAGTCCCTCGCTCCAGCTTCCGGGATAGTACAGCGAAAGGAACGAGCCGCCGACGCCGGCGAGGAGCCCGCCGAGCGCGGTCGCGAGCGTGCGCACGGCGCGCACACGGTACCCCATCGCGCGCGCGGCGTCGGAGCTGTCGCCCACCATGCGGATGACGAGGCCCCAGCGGGTGTGGCGGAGGGCCCAGGCGAGCACGAGCGCCAGCGCGAGACCGATGAGGAACAGGGGGTTCACCTGCAGCGCCGCCTGGATCTGCGGCGAGTCGCTCCATCCCCCGAGCGGGATCGACGGCAGCGTCGGCGCCTTCGGCTGCACGTACGGCTTGCCGAGGAAGAACGCGACGCCGGTGCCGAAGAGCATGAGCCCGATCCCGATGGCGATGTCGTTGACCCTGGGCAGGCTGCAGAGGAGGCCGTGGAGGAGTCCGAGGACGGCGCCCGCGCCGGCGGCGGCGAGCACGCCGACCCAGGGGCTGTCCGTCGCGTACGAGACCGCGTAGCCGGTCATCGCGCCCATCACGAGGATGCCCTCGAGCCCGAGGTTGATACGGCCGCTCCGCTCGGTGATGCACTCGCCAAGGCTCACGAACAGGAACGGCGTGCTCACCCGGATCGCGCCGCCGAGCAGCGCGAGCGGCACACCCCACCAGCCGAGCGCCGTCATCGCTCAGGCGCCCGTCGGCCGGAAGATCTTCAGTCGCCCGTAGAGCGCCTCGCTCGCGAGGATCACCATGAAGGCGACGCCCTGGAGCACGAGGACCGTCGCGTCGGGCAGGTCGAGGCGACGCTGCAGCATGCCTCCGCTCGCCGCGATGCCGCCGACGAGGAGGGCGACGGGCAGGATCGCTATCGGATTTTGGCGGGCGATGAACGCGATGAGGATGCCGCCGTACCCGTACCCGGCGATGAGCGACGCGTTCGCAGAACCGTGGACGGCTGCGACCTCCACCATGCCGGCGAGCCCGGCGGCCGCGCCGCCGAGCGCGCACGCCGCCAGCAGCAGACCGCCGACCGGCAGACCGGCCAGCCGCGCCGCGCGCGTGTTGCCACCGACGATGCGCATCGCGAAGCCGTAGGTCGTGTACCGCACGAGCACGTACATCGCCGCGCAGAACAGGATGCCAAAGCCGAGACCCCAGTGCACGTCGAGGCCGGGCAGCGGACCGAGCATGTTCGCGTCGCCGATCGGCGCCGTCGACGGCTTGTTGAGGCTCGCCGGGTCGCGCAGCGGGCCTTCGACGAAGTGGTTGAACAGCGCGAGGGCGATGTACGTCAGCAGCAGGCTGGAGATCGTCTCGTTGACGCCCCGGTAGTGGCGCAGCGCGCCGGCGAGCGCGATCCACGCCGCGCCGACGGCCATGGCGCCGACCGCCATGGCGGCCTTCACGCCGAGCGGCGGGGCGCCCGCGAGCAGGTGACCGATGACGGCGGCGCTGAGGCCGCCGAGGACGAGCGCGCCCTCCCCGCCGATCACCATCAGGCCCACGCGCGCGGGCAGCGCCACGCAGAGCGCGGTGAGGACGAGCGGCGCCGCGCGCGCGAGCGTGTTCTGCCAGGAGAACGCCGAGGCGAAAGCGCCGCGGTAGATGAGCGCGTACACCTCGAGCGGGTTCTGGTCGAGCGCGGCCATGAACAGCCCGAAGAGCACCATGGCCGCGGCGAGGGCGCCGATCGGGATCGCGAGCGCCTCGCCCGCCCGCCTCAGCCGATGGCGCGTCACACCTTGCCGATCACTCCCTCGACGAGGTAGTTCATCTGCTCGAGGACGACGTCGGTCTGCTTCTGGGCGACGCCCTTGTCCACCACGGTCCTGCCGGTGTTGTCCTTGATCGGGCCCTTGAAGATGACGAAGTCGCCCTTGCGCATGCCCGCCTTCACGCTGTCGGCGTTCTTGCGTGCCGCCTCGGAGACCGCCTTGCCGTAGGCGGACGATTTCACGAACCCGTCCTTGAGACCGCCGCGGAGGAAGTTGACCATCGGCTTGCCGGCCTGCGCGTTCTGCACGTGCATCGTATACGGCGTGAGCCAGTTCCACTCCGCCCCGGTGAGGTAGCCCTTCGGCGCGAGCGTCGCCTGGTTCGCGTGATACCCGCAGACGAAGATGGAGCGCCGCTCCGCGGTCTCGACGACGACCTTCGGGCTGTCGACGTGGCAGGTGACGACGTCCACGCCCTGGTCGATGAGGCTGTTCGCGGCCTCCGCCTCCTTGACGGGCAGCGACCAGTCGCCGGTGATGATGAGCTGCGTCGTGATCCTGGGATCCACGCTGCGCGCGCCGAGCGTGAACGCGTTGATGTTGCGCAGCACCTGGGGGATGGGCTTGGCGGCGATGAAGCCGAGCTTCTTCGTCTTGCTCGTGTGGCCCGCCACGATGCCGTTGAGGTACTGGCACTCGTCGATGTAGCCGAAGTAGCTGCCGGCGTTCTTCGGGTGCTTGCCCTCGGTCCAGAGGCCGCCGCAGTGGGCGAATCGGACCTTGGGATACTTCTCGGCCATACGCAGAATGTGCGGGTCGAAGTAGCCGAACGAGGTCGGGAAGAGGAGCGTCGCGCCGTCCTGCTCGATCATCGAGCCCATCGTCTTCTGGACGTCGGTCGTCTCCGGCACCTTCTCCTGCTCGACGACCGTGACGCCGGCCATCTTTTTGATCGCGGCGGCGGCCTGCGCCTGCGCCTGGTTGTAGCCGTAGTCGTCCCGGGGACCGACGTAGATGACGCCGACCACAAGCTTGTCTGCCGCGCGCGCGGCGTGCGGCCCGAGGCCCGCCAGCGCGCCAACCGCGCCCGCGACGCCCAGGGTCTTGAGGACTGCACGACGACCTACCGCCCCGATCACTTCGCTCATGTCTTGCTCCTCCGGAGACGCGGATATCGCGGCACGAACCCGGCGACCGTGTAGCCCCGCCCCGCTCCACCGCGGGGCGCACCGGAAGCCACGATACTACAAAGCGGTGAGCGCGCCGGGGCCGGTGACGGCCCGGGTCCCGCTGCCTGCGTCTCGTGCAGCATGGCCGGCGTTGCGTAACGACCGGGCGCCCGCCGCTGCGCGTCGAGGCGTCGAGAGGATGAGCCGCCACCCAGCCTGAGTGACCAGGCTGGATGGCGGCCGGCTGGACGGAGGTGTTAGACCTTGCGGACGTTCGCGGCCTGCAGCCCCTTCGGGCCGCGGGTGACTTCGAACTCGACCTGATCGCCCTCGGCGAGGCTCTTGAAGCCCTGCGCCTGGACGGCGGAGTAGTGGACGAAGACGTCCTCGCCGCCCTCCTGGGTGATGAAGCCGAAACCCTTCGCGTCGTTGAACCACTTCACTCTTCCTGTTGCCATAACTGGAACCTTCCTTCAGGGGCTAGACCCCTTTGATGGCTCCCGCCGAATGACGGGGTCATCCGCCGACAGCGGCGGACAAACAAAAGCGCCGTGCGAACTGGATCTCGCACGGCGTGTATCTCAAGTACCGAAACACCCAACCGGACATTCCCAGAGCCACACGTTTTTTAACACACTGTGGTAGCACCGTCAACGAAATATTCGGGCGCCGCGCACGGACAATCCGCCGCGCGCTACGCTCCGGCGGTCCCGGGCTCGGCTCCCGGGGGCGGCTCCTCATCGGTTTTTTCGGTGAGCAGGGTCCAGTCGTCGGGCGACTCCGCCTCCGGTCGGTGTCCGGCCTCGGTCGTCATGACGCGCCCGCGGCTCGGCGAGAACCACTCCCACTGTCCCGGCGCGAGTCCCGACTCCTGGGGCGCGCCCATCTCGGGCCCGACTTCACCTTGGGCGGCCCGGTCGGCCTTCCGTTCCCGCTTCGCCTCCTGCTTGGTGCGGCGTACAGCTTCCTTTTGGCGGCGCTCGAATCCGTAGTGCTTTCGACGGGCCATCAGGACGTGCCTACCGGTACGCCGGGGCGCGGCTTCGTGTGACGGGGGCTGAGCAGAACAGTATTGGTATAGACGCTGAGGAGCGTACACGGCGCCGTGACGTCGCGCAAGAGGAGTCTGGGGCGGCTCGCACGGTCGGGATCACAGGCTCGCCTCGCCCGTCGAACTGGCTGCGGCTCGCACAGCCACTACAACCTCGGCGATGGCCGGGTAGTCGCCCAGCGTGGAGGCGCGCCGGAGCCAGGCCAGGCGCAGCTCCGTGTCGAAGAGCGCGACGCCGGGTTGCTGCCGCCAGTCGCCCGTGCGGGCGCCCTGGCGGGCGCCCCGCCGGAACGCGCGCACGTAGTTCACGTACGTGGCGATGCGGAACGCGACCCCGAGGCTCAGCCGTCCGAGACCGAGCGCGGCGTAGAGGCGCCGGTCGGCGTCGACCAGGCAGGGAAACGGCGAGCCCGCCGCCGTCAGCCGCTTCGCCTGGGCCGGGGAGCCCGCGCCGACAGCGATCACGCCGACGCCGAGGGCCGCGAGCTCCGCATGCGCCTCGCGTACCCGCGCGAGATAGTCGAGACAGGGCATTCAGCCGTAGTAGCGCACGCAGACCGCGAGGAGCGGCCGGCCGCGGAAGCGCGCGAGCGCGACCTCGCGCCCGTCGCCGTCGCGGAGCCCGAGGTCGGCGAGGCGCTCGCCGAGGGCGAGCGTCACGACACGCGACGGCGAACGTCGAGCCTGGTCGACTGGTACGTCGCGCCCTCCCCGAAGTCGCTGAAGCGGTCCGAGGTAAGGAAGTTGATCGTGCCGCCGTGCGATTCGCCCGCCGGCCGCTGTCCGGGCACGAGCACGACGCCGCGCGCGACTTCGTCGCTCACGCGCAGGCGCAGACGGATCTCTCCGCGGTCGTTGAAGCACTCCACGGTCGCGCCGTCGGCGAGGCCCCGCTCGGCGGCGTCGTCGGGGTGCAGCACGCACTCGGGCGGCCCCGCCTTGCGCCGGAGCGCGGCGATCCCGCTGAAGGCCGTGTGGCTCTGGTAGTAGCCCGGTGCCGTAAGCAGGCGCAGCGGGTACCGGAGCGCCTCCCGGTCCCCGATCGGATCGGGCTGCCAGTCGGGCATCGCCGGCAAGCCCTCGGCGGCGAGGCGCTCGGAGTAGAACTCGAGCCGCCCGGAGGGCGTCGCGAACCGCTGCTCACCGGCCGGTGCGCACTTGACCGGTCCAGCGTTGCTGAACGTCGCGACGTCGACGCGCGCGGCGGGTCCCGTCGCCGTGCTGAAGAGCGTCCGGATCAGCTCGTCGGTCGTCATCGAGAAGACCGGCGCCGTCACGCCGAGCCGGCGCGCCAGCTCCTGCGCGAGGCGACGGTTCGGCCACGCCTCGCCGCGCGGCTCCACGACACGGTGCGCGAACTGCAGATAGTAGGTGCCGTAGGCGCGGTGGACGTCCTCCGTCTCGAGGTAGGTCGCCGCCGGCAGCACGATGTCGGCGTAGCGCGCGGTGTCCGACAGAAACGGGTCGTGGACGACGGTGAAGAGATCGTCGCGCGCGAGGCCGCGGCGCACCGTCGCGGCGTCGGGGCAGGTGACCGCGGGGTTGTTGCCCGCGATGAAGAGCGCCTGGATCGGCGGATCTTTCAGCGTGAGCAACGCCTCGCCCAGGCGCGAGTGGTTGACGAGCCGCGTGAGCGGAGGCCCGGCCGGCTCGCGGATCGCGCTCGGATCGAGACCGAACGACGCCGCGGTCATCAGCAGGGCGCCGCCGCCGGGCTTGTCCCAGGCGCCGACGACGCCGGGCAGCAGCGCGACCGCGCGGATCGCCTGACCACCCTGGTGCGAGCGCGACATCCCCTCGCCCAGCCGGATGAACGGCGCGCGCGCCCGGCCGTACATGTGGGCGAGCCTCTCGAGGTCGGGCACGGAGACAGCCGTGATCTCCGCCACCCGCTCCGGGGAGAGGCGCGGCAACACCTCGCGCTCGAGCCGGTCGAAGCCGAGACTACGCCGCGCGAGCCACGCGCGGTCGCAGAGGCCGTCGCGGGCGAGGACGTGCATGACCCCGAGCGCGAGCGCGGCGTCGGCGCCCACGTTGACGCGCAGGTGCCAGTCGGCGCGCTCGGCCGTGCGGCTGCGCCGCGGCTCGATCACGACGAGCTTGGCGCCGCGATGGCGCGCCCGCTCAACGAAGGGCCAGATGTGCACGTTCGTCGTCAACAGATCCGCGCCCCAGGCGATGATCAGATCTGACTGCGCGACCTGCTCGGGGTCGGTGCCGCCGACGGAGCCGCACGCCGCGTTCCAGCCCGCCTCGGCGCACGTGTCGCAGACGGTGCCGGCCACGAGGCGCGTCGAGCCGAGCGCGTGGAAAAGGCCGAGGATCAGACCGCGGCTCAGCTGACCCTGATGCGCGCTGTACGCGTACCCGAGGAGACCGAGCGGCCCATCCTCACGGAAGATTCGCTGCCACCGCGAGACGATCTCGTCGAGCGCCGCGTTCCAGGTGACCGGCGCGAAGCTCCCCTCGCCCTTCGCCCCGGTGCGCCGGAGCGGCGTCAGCACCCGCTCGGGCGAGTAGAGCGCTTCGTGGTCGCGGTTGACCTTGGCGCACGCGAAGCCCGCGGTGAAGGCGTGCTCCGGATCGCCCGTGAGGCGCGTGAGCCGCCCGTCCTCGACGTGGGCGATGAGCGAGCACTGGTCGGGGCAGTCGTGAGCGCACACCGTGCGGATCAGCACGAGCCTCCCTCGAGGTCACGCAGCGCCGGCAATCCCGGCAGCGAAGTCGCCGCCCGCACGCCGCGGACGATGGCGCGGGCGACCGCGTCGGCGGCGGCGAGGCCCACGCGCGTGACGTCCGCGTTGGTCTCGCCGACGGACAGCGCGAAGAGAGTATCACCGTCGAATGCCGTGTGCGGCGGCGAGAGCGCCCTGGCGAAGCCGAGCATCCCGAGCGCCGCGACCCTCGCGGCCTCCGAGCGGGTCAGGCGGGCGTTCGTTGCCACGACGCCGAGGGTCGTGTGCTCGGGCGCGGCGAAGCGGCCGAGACCCTGGCCCGCGGCGAGCGCGGCGGCGGTGTCGATCAGCCGGCGGCCGGCTGGCGCGTCGCGCTCGCCGGCCAGGAGCGCGCCCGTGTCGGGAT
>JBOHQB010000369.1:0-23933 GCA_050731995.1 Candidatus Rokuibacteriota bacterium | reverse complement strand
GACTACCTCTTCGGCACGCCGCCCGAGCACGCGCGGATCAACCCGGACAACCCGTTCATCCTCGTGAACCACCTCAAGTGCGCGGCCTTCGAGCTGCCGATCGCCCCGCCCGCCGGAGGCGGGGTGGATCACGTCGAGCGCTTCGGCGGTGTGGACGTTCGCAAGGAGCTCGCCGCGCTCGAGGACGAGGGGCTGCTGCACCGGGCGGGCGAGCGGTGGCACTGGTCGTCGGAGACGTACCCGGCCGACCATATCTCGCTGCGCACGGTGACGACGGACAACTTACTCGTCATCGACACCACGGCCCGTGACGAGACGCAGACGAAGAAGCGCCAGATCATCGCCGAGGTGGACTGGGGCAGCGCCTTTGCGACGATCTATCCGAAGGCGATCTACCTGGTCGAGAGCGTGCCCTACGAGGTCCAGGAGCTCCGCTTCCGCGAGGACGAGGAGAAGGTCGCCTACGTCAAGCGCGTCCAGGTGGACTACTTCACGGACGCGATCAGCGCCAAGGGGGTCTGGATCCTCCAAAGGCTCGCGGGCCACGAGCACCGCGGCTGGCTCGCCGAGCAGGGCGAGGTGCTCGTCGCCGAGAAGGTCGTGGGCTTCAAGAAGATCAAGATGGGCACGCTCGAGAACGTCGGCTCGGGCGAGGTCGAGCTGCCGCAGCAGGAGAAGCAGACGACGAGCGCGTGGCTCACGGTGGCGCCGGAGACGCTCGCGCGCGTGTCGCCGTCGCGCGAGGAGCTGATCGACAGCCTGCGGGCGGTCACGTACCTGCTCCACCACCTGGCCCCGATCTTCCTGCTCTGCGACGTGCGCGACCTCGGCTCCTGGCTCGGCGACACGACGCCGGCGGTGCCGGGCGCCGTCGCCACGCGCGAGTCCGCCCGGCAGCGCCTGCTCCAGGCCGAGCGCTTCAATCCCACGATCTACCTCTACGACGCGCACGCCGGCGGCATCGGCCTCGCCGAGCGGTTGTTCGAGGTCCTGCCCGAGATCCTGGCGCGCGGGCTCGCGACGCTCGAGGCGTGCGCCTGCGCCTTCGGCTGTCCCTCGTGCGTCGGGCCCGTCAACGAGGTCGGCCGCCGCGCCAAGTCGACCGCGGCGGCGCTGCTGCGCGAGCTGACCGCCTGACCCGGGTCGTGAGCGCGCCCACGCTCGAGGAGCTCCGGCGCGTCATCCGCCGCATCGAGTCGCGTCGTCCGCCGCGCCCGGCGCCGGAGCCGGTGGAGCGCGTCGTCGGAGGCGAAGTCGAGGAGACGGGCGAGGGGCCGATCCTCATCGTGCGCCGGGACTATCCGCTCGCCCACCGCCACGGGCGCGTCGCGCTCGCCGCCGCGCTGGAGGCGCCGCTCGACGTGATGAGCCGCGTGGCGCGCGCCGAGACGCCGGTCGCGGATGCCCGGCGGCTGCTCTTCCTCGACACGGAGACCACCGGCCTCGCGGGAGGGACCGGCACGTACGCGTTCCTCGTCGGCACCGGACGCGTCGAGGGCGACCGCTTCGTCGTCACGCAGTACTTCATGCGCGATCTCGACGAGGAGCCGGCCCTGCTGGCGTCGCTGGCGCCCCTCGTCGCCGAGGCGAGCGGCGTCGTCACCTTCAACGGCACGGGCTTCGACCTGCCGCTGCTCGAGACGCGCTTCGTGCTCGCGCGCCGGCGCTGGCCGTCGAGGCTGCCGCACCTCGACCTCCTGCGGCCGGCGCGGCGCGTCTGGGGCGGGTCCCTGCCGGACTGCCGGCTGGCGACGCTCGAGAGCGAAGTCATCGGGCTCGCCCGCGAGGACGACGTGCCGGGCGCCCTGATCCCCGCGCTCTACTTCGACTATCTGCGCTCGCGCCGGGCGCGGCCGCTCGAGCGCGTGTTCGCGCACAACCGCGACGACGTGCTCACGCTCGTCGGGCTGCTCGGCTGGTTCGGCCGCGCGGTCGCCGATGAGCCGGCGGACGCGCTGAGCGCCAGGGACAGGCTCGGGCTCGGGCGGCTCTGGGAACCGTTCGACCTCGACCGGAGCCTGGCGTGCTACCGCGCCGCCCTCGACGCCGGGCTCGACGGCGCGCTCGCGCAGTGGACGCGCCTGCGCCTCGCGGCGTGGGAGAAGCGCGCGGCGCGCTGGCAGGCGGCGCGCGCCCTGTGGGAGGCCGCGCAGGCCGCCGCCGCCTTCGATCCGCGCCCGTGGGAGGAGCTTGCGAAGTATCACGAGCACCGAGTCCGCGACCTCGCCGCCGCCCGCGCCGTCGTGGAGGGCGCGCTCGGTGCGGCGCGCGCCGCCGACGTCGCCACGCGCGTCCTCGACGCCTTTTCCTATCGACTCGACCGGCTCAACCGCCGCCTCGAACGCGACCCTGACCGCCGCTGACTCGCGCGCCCCACGGCTGCGGCTCGTCACATTGGGCGAGCGGCCGGATCTGTTGCCGGCGCTCCGCCGCCTGACGGGGGCCGCGTGGCCGCCGACGATGGAGTACCTCAACCACGACGCCGTGTGCCTCCGTCACTGGCCGTCGCTCGTCCAGGAGTTCCCCGAGTTCCAGCCCCTCCTCCGCGACCGCCGCGGGCGCGTCGTCGCTGGTGGATACACGATCCCGTTCGTCTGGGACGGTCGCCGCGCGAGCCTGCCCTCGGGTGTGGACGGCGTACTCGAGCGCGGCATGCGCGACCGGCGACGCGGCCGGCGCCCGACCGCACTGTCGGCGCTGCTGGCGGTCGTCGACCCGCACCTGCAAGGTCGGGGGCTGAGCCGCGCCGTCATCCGGGCGATGGCGACCCTCGCCGCGCGCCACGGGCTGCGTATGCTCCTGGCACCCGTCCGGCCCACGCTCAAGCATCGTTATCCCCTCACGCCGGTGGGCCGCTACGTGCGCTGGCGGCGTGCCGACGGCGCGCCGCTCGATCCGTGGCTGCGGGTGCACTGGCGGCTCGGCGGCCGCGTGCTGCGGATCGCCCACCGCTCCATGGTGGTGGAGGGACGGGTGCGCGAGTGGGAGCGCTGGACGGGCCTGTCCTTTCCGGCCAGCGGCGCGTACGTCGTGCCCGGCGCGCTGGTGCCGGTCACGATCGACCGGCGGCGCGACCGTGGCCGCTACGTCGAGCCCAACGTGTGGGTCCTCCATCGCGCGGGACCAGGGGCCGGGCGCAAATTTTAAGTTGACCGTCCCGCCATGGTTAGGTATACCTAACTCTCGCGCCGCGAGCGTCGAAGCCCTCGCGCCCGCGCCGCGAGCGGGAGGGTTCCCATGCGACGCGCTCGACTCGGCGGCCGCGGTGTCGCGGCCGCCCTGATTCTCGGCGGCGGCCTCCTCGCGGTGGGCCTGCTCTCGGCGCCCGCGCAGAGCGGCGAGGTCGTCATCTACTCCGCCCGCCACTACGGCCAGGAGCCGGCGTTCGAGGCGTTCACCCGGAAGACCGGCATCCAGATCCGGATCCTGAACGGCAGCACCGGCGAGATGTTCGAGCGGCTCCGGGCCGAAGGGGACAAGTCCCCGGCCGATATCTTGTTGACGGTGGACGCCGGCAACCTCTGGAATGCGGCGCGCGCCGGGCTTCTGCAGAAGATCGACTCGCCCGAGCTCCAGGCGGGCGTGCCCGCGCACCTGCGCGACCCCGAGATGCGCTGGGTCGGCCTCACGGTGCGCGCGCGGACGATCGTGTACAACCCGAGGAAGGTCCAGGCGAGCGAGCTCTCGACCTACGAGGCGCTCGGCGATCCGAAGTGGAAGGGCCGCCTCTGCCTCCGGACCTCGGGCTACATCTACAACCAGTCGCTCATCGCCACGTTGATCAAACGCCAGGGCGAGGCGAAGGCCGAGGAGATCGTCCGCGGCTGGGCGCAGAACCAGCCCGTCATCATCGCCAACGACACCAAGATCCTCGAGGCGATCGCCGCCGGGCAGTGCGACGTGGGGCTCGCGAACCACTACTATCTGGCGCGGCTCCTGGCCAAAGATCTGGCGTTCCCCGTCGCGCTGTTCTGGGCCAATCAGCAGACGACCGGCACCCACGTCAACGTCTCCGGCGCCGGCGTGACCGCGCACGCCCGGAACCGCGCCAACGCGATCAAGCTCATCGAGTTTCTCGCCAGCGCCGAGGCGCAGCAGATGTTCGCGGACGTCGCCTTCGAATTCCCGGTGAATCCGCACGCAGGGGTCCCTCCCATCGTCGCGCGCTGGGGCCGGTTCAGGCAGGACGACATCAACATCGCGGCGGCCGGCGAGCTCCAGGCCGCGGCGACGCGCCTGGCCGACCGCGCCGGCTACCGGTAAGCGGGGGCGATCGACCCCCGGCCCGGGCCACGGACCTGACCGACGCGACGTGATGCCGGGCACAACGCTCGCTCCGCGGACGGGGAACTGGTGGACGCCGGCCTCCGTCGCGATCGCGGCCATCGTCGCGGTGCCCGTCCTGTCGGTGGGGCTGTCGCTCGCGACACCGCGCGCCGAGGTGTGGCGCCACCTCTGGCAGACGCAGCTGCCGGAGCTGCTCGTGAACACCGTCGCGCTGCTCGCCGGCGTGGGCGTCGGCGCGCTGGGCATCGGCGGCGGGCTGGCGTGGCTGATCGTGCACCACCGGTTCCCGGGACGCGCGTTCTTCGAGTGGGCGCTGATCCTGCCGCTCGCCGTGCCGGGATACGTGCTCGCCTTCGCCTTCCTCGGCACCTTCGACTACGCCGGCCCGGTGCAGACGGCGCTCCGCGCCAGGCTCGGCGCCGCCTTCCGGCTGCCCGACATCGGCGCGTACGGATCCGTCGTGCTCGTCATGACGCTCGCCTTTTACCCGTACGTGTATCTCCTCGCGCGCGCGGCGTTCCTCGAGCAGGGCGCCGCGACGCTCGAGACAGCGCGGGCGCTCGGGCGCTCGCCCTGGGCGGCGTTCCGCGCCGTCACGCTGCCGCTGGCGCGCCCCTCGATCGTCGCCGGCGTCGCGCTGGCGATGATGGAGGCGCTCGCCGACTTCGGCACCGTCGCGACCTTCGGCTACCGGACGCTCACCGAAGCGGTCTACCGCGTCTGGTACGGAATGTTCGATCGCGCCGCGGCGACACAGATCGCGGCGCTGCTCCTGCTCTTCGCCCTCGGGCTCCTGGTTCTCGAGCGCGGCCTCCGGGGCCGCGCGCGCTTCGTCCAGAACCGGCGCCGCGGCCCGGGCATCGTGCCCGCGCGGCTCGTCGGCGGTCGGGCGGTCGGCGCCACGGCCGCGTGCGCCCTCGTGCTCTTCGCCGCCTTTGCGCTGCCCGTCGGGCAGCTCGTCGTGTGGGCGGGACGGGCGACCGGTCCCGCCGCCCTCGGCGCCGCGCTGGCGTCGCGCGCGAGCGTGACGGTCCTTCTGGCCGCGGCCGCGGCGTTCGCCACGTGCGCGCTCGGCGTGATCCTGGCCTACGCGCGCCGTCTCTCGCCCTCGCGGTCGGTGCGCGTCGCGACGCGGCTCGCGGCGATGGGCTACGCCGTGCCCGGCGCAGTGATCGCGGTCGGCGTCCTTGTGCCGCTCGCCTGGCTGGATCACGCTCTCGCCGCGCTCGCCCGCGTCGCCTTCGACTGGTCGCTGGCACTGGTCTTCACGGGCTCGGCGGCGGGCCTCGTCTTCGCCTACATCGTGCGATTCCTCGCGGTCGGCTTCCAGACGGTGGACGCCAGCCTCACCGGCGTGTCGCCGCGGCTCGACGAGGCCTCCCGCTCGCTCGGCGCCGGGGCGGGAGCGGTGCTGCGGCGCGTGCACCTGCCGCTCCTGCGTCGCGGCCTGCTCACCGCGCTCGCGCTCGTGTTCGTGGAGACGATCAAGGAGCTGCCCGCCACGCTCCTGCTCCGGCCGCTCGGCGTCACGACGCTCGCCGTGGAGGTCTGGACGCGGACCGCCGAGTCGCTCTGGGTCGAGGCGGCAGGACCGGGTCTGGCCATCGTGGTTGCCGGGCTCCTGCCCGTCGTTCTCACGATGCGCGCGAGCGGGCGGGCTACGGGCCCGGGAACGTGACGACGTGCAGCAGCTCGGCCGTCGCGCGCACGGGGGTGCCCGGCTCGTAGATCGTCGTCGAGGGCTGCGAGGAGTGCACGCGCTGCCCCGACGGCAGCCGCAGACAGTAGACGTTGACCGGCCCGCGGAAGTCGCGGCGGACGATGACGGCCTCGCCGCCCGGCGCCGGCGTGAAGGCGATGTCGTCGGGACGGATCATCAGGCGCACGCGCGTACCCGCGCGGAGCCCTCCCGGGTTCGGGAAGGCCCCCAACTCGGTGACGATCCCCGCTTCGGTGACCGTCCCGGCGAGAAAATCGGCGTCGCCGACGAACTCCGCGACGAAGGGTGTCGCCGGCTCGTGGTACACGACCTCGGGCGCGGCCAGCTGTTCCAGGCGTCCCGCGTTGAGCACGCCCACGCGGTCGGCGAGGGTGAACGCTTCCTCGTGGTCGTGCGTGACGAAGACGGCCGTCGTGCCCGTCGTTCTCAGCACCTCCCGCACCTGCTCGCGCAGCTGGGCCCGCAGCTCGGCGTCCACGTTGCTGAAGGGCTCGTCTAGCAGAATCAGGGCCGGCGCCGGCGCGAGCGCGCGCGCGAGGGCCACCCGCTGCTGCTGGCCGCCGGACAGCTCATGCGGATAGCGCGCGCCGAAGGCCGCCAGACCGACGAGGTCGAGCACCTCGCGCGTTCGCCCGCGCCGCTCGCCCGCCGCGAGACCGAAGGCGACATTGTCCGCGACGGTGAGGTGGGGGAAGAGCGCGTAATCCTGGAAGACGATCCCGACTCCGCGCGCCTCCGGGGGCACGAAGTCGCGGCCCGCCGGCCCGGCCACCGTGCGTCCCCCGATGCGGACCTCGCCCTCGTCGGGTGTCTCGAAGCCTGCGATCAGTCGGAGCGTGGTCGTCTTGCCGCACCCGGACGGGCCCACGAGGCCGAGGATCTCGCCCCGCGCGACGCCGAGCGTGAGCTGCTCGACCGCCGGCCCGCCGGCGAAACGCTTGCTGACCCCCTCGAGCGCCAGGAGTGTCATCCGTCTCAGGGGACCGGCGTGAGCGGCGGCTGGCCCTCGAGCACCGCGACGCAATTCTTCACGGCGAGCGTCGCCATCGCAAGCCGCGTGTCGTAGGACGCGCTCGCGATGTGCGGCGCCAGCACGACGTTGGTGAGCGGCAGCAGGCCCGGGTGGACCTTCGGCTCCTCCTCGAACACGTCGAGCCCGGCGCCGGCGATCCGTCCCTCGGTGAGCGCCCCGACGAGCGCCACCTCGTCCACGACGGGTCCGCGCGCGGCGTTGACGAGGATCGCCGTCTTCTTCATGAGCCCGAGCGCGCGCGCGTCGATGAGGTGGCGCGTCTCGGGCGTCAGGAGCGCGTGGAGGGTCACGAAATCGGCCTGGCGCAGGAGCTCGTCGCGCTCGGTGTACGTCGCGTGCAGCTCACGCTCTGCCGCGGGCTCCGCGCGGACCGTGTCGTGGTAGAGGATCCGCATCCCGAAGCCGAGCGCGCGGCGCGCGACGGTGCGACCGATGCGGCCGAAGCCGACGACGCCGAGGGTCTTGCCCCAGACGTCCTGGCCCCAGAGGAGGTCCCACTGCCAGCGCGTCCACTGTCCGGACCGGGCAAAGCGGTCGGCCTCGACGACCCGCCGCGCCGCCGCCATGAGGAGCGCCCACGCGAAGTCGGCGGTCGTCTCGGTCAGCACGTCGGGCGTGTTGGTGACGACGACGCCGCGGCGCCTGGCGGCGGCGACGTCGATGTTGTTGAAGCCGACCGCGACGTTCGCGACCACGCGGAGGCTCGGCGCTCCCGCGAGGACTTCGTCGTCGATCGTGGAAATGATGTGGCAGATGAGGCCGTTCTTGCCCTGGAGCCGTTTCGCCAGCTCTGCCTTGGGGAGCGGTGTGTCTCCGGCGTTGTACTCGACCTGAAAATCCCGAGGGATGATCGCCCGTGCTTCATCGGGCAAACTATTTGAAATAAATACGCTTTTTGCCATTCAAGTCCCCCTCGAGTTTTCGCTTGAAACGGCCTCGGGTCGCGGATACATTAGCACTCGATGCCAATGAGTGCTAATAACCTCTGGTGAGGACAATAATAACCTCTGGTGAGGACAAGATGGCGGCCACGAAGCACGCGACACAAGCGTCTATCACACATCAAGGAGGCAAGGGGTCTATGAAAGTGCGTCCGCTGCACGACCGCATGCTCGTCAAGCGCGAGGAGGAGGGCGAGGAGAAGATCGGCGGGATCATCATCCCGGACACGGCCAAGGAAAAGCCCCAGCGCGGCAAGGTCGCCGCCGTCGGGGCGGGCAAGCTCGACGAGCACGGCAAGCGGATCCCGCTTGACGTGAAGTCGGGCGACAAGATCCTCTTCGGCAAGTACTCCGGCAACGAGGTCAAGATCGACAACGTGGACTACCTGATCCTCCGCGAAGAGGACGTCCTCGCGATCCTCGAGTAACGAGACCCCAACGATTCCCAGGGAGGGAAACGATCCATGCCGAAGCAGCTGAAATTCGATGAGGATGCCCGGGCCGCGCTGCTCCGCGGCGTCAACATCATGTCCGCGGCCGTCAAGGCGACGCTCGGCCCCAAGGGTCGCAACGTCGTCATCGACAAGAAGTTCGGTTCTCCCACGATCACCAAGGACGGCGTGACCGTCGCCAAGGAGATCGAGCTCAAGGACCCGTACGAGGACATGGGCGCCCAGATGCTGAAGGAAGTCGCGTCCAAGACCTCCGACGCCGCCGGCGACGGCACCACGACCGCCACGGTGCTCGCCCAGGCGATCTTCCGTGAGGGTCTCAAGAACGTGACCGCGGGCGCGAACCCGATGGGCCTCAAGCGGGGCATCGAGGCGGCCGTCGAGGCGGTGGTCGAGGAGCTCAAGAAGCTCTCGAAGTCGACCAAGGACAAGAAGGAGATCGCGCAGGTCGCCACGATCGCCTCGAACAACGACAAGACGATCGGCAATCTGATCGCCGAGGCGATGGAGAAGGTCGGCAAGGACGGCGTGATCACGGTCGAGGAGTCGAAGTCGGCGGACACCGTGCTCGACGTGGTCGAGGGTATGCAGTTCGACCGCGGCTATCTCTCGCCGTACTTCGTCACCGACGCCGAGCGCATGGAGGTCGTGCTCGAGGACGCCCTCGTTCTCATCCACGAGAAGAAGATCAGCGTGATGAAGGACATGCTGCCGCTGCTCGAGCAGGTGGCGCGCTCCGGCAAGCCGTTCCTCATCATCGCCGAGGACGTGGAAGGCGAGGCGCTGGCGACGCTCGTCGTCAACAAGCTGCGCGGCACGCTGCACACGGCCGCGGTGAAGGCGCCGGGCTTCGGCGACCGCCGCAAGGCGATGCTCGAGGACATCGCGACCCTGACCGGCGGCAAGGCGATCACCGAGGATCTCGGGATCAAGCTGGAGAACATCAAGCTCGAAGACCTCGGCAAGGCCAAGAAGGTGGTCGTGGACAAGGACAACACCACGCTCGTGGAGGGCGCGGGCAAGTCCAGCACGATCGAGGGCCGCATCAAGCAGATCCGGGCCCAGATCGAGGAGACGACCTCCGACTACGACCGCGAGAAGCTGCAGGAGCGGCTGGCGAAGCTGGCCGGCGGCGTGGCCGTGATCAAGGTCGGCGCCGCGACCGAGACGGAGATGAAGGAGAAAAAGGCCCGCGTCGAGGACGCGCTCAACGCGACCCGCGCGGCCGTCGAGGAAGGCATCGTGCCGGGCGGCGGCGTGGCGCTGCTGCGCGCCTCCAAGGCGGTCGACAGGCTGAAGCTGGAGGGCGACGAGAAGGTCGGCGCCGCGATCGTCCGGCGGGCGCTCGAGGAGCCGATCCGCCAGATCGTCGAGAACGCCGGCCTCGAGGGCAGCGTGATCGTCGAGAAGGTGAAGGCCGAGTCGGTCGCGAACCGCGGCTTCGATGCCGACAGCATGGAGTACGTGGACATGCTGCAGGCGGGCATCATCGACCCGGCGAAGGTGGAGCGCGTGGCGCTGCAGAACGCGGCGTCGATCGCCTCGCTCCTGCTGACGACCGAGGCGCTCGTCACCGACATCCCGGAGGACAAGCCCGCGGGGGCGCCGGCGATGCCGCACGGAGACATGTATTAGGAGGTCGACGACGACCGATTGACGGCCGGTCGGTTGACGGCCGGGGGAGTTCGAGGGGGGTCGCCCCCCTCGACGTGAGGGTTCAGCGCCTGCGCGATGCGCGGGCGGCGGCCCGGGCCGGCGCAAGCCGGTTCGGGCCGTATCTGTTTTGCGGCGTTGACCTTGCGGGTGGCGCCGGGGCTTGATATCTTTAAGCGCTTCCACTACGAGGAAAGGCCCGGGGAGGTGAGTGCACTGCGGCCGTACGAAATACTCGTGATCGTCGATCCGCGTCCGACCGACGAAGAGGTCGCCGCGCTGCTCGCGCAGCTCGGCGAGCAGGTCAAATCGCTGGGCGCCGACGTCACGAAGATCGACAACTGGGGAAAGCGCCGGCTCGCGTACGACATCCGCAAGCAGCGGGAGGGAACGTACGCGGTCTTCGAGGTGTCCGCCGAGCCCGCGACCGTGAAGGAATTCGAGCGCCAGCTCCGTCTCAACGAGAACGTCCTGCGCTTCCTCAGCACGCGGGTTCCCGTGCGCAAGAAGGCTCGGCCGGCGAAGACTCAAGAAGCCCCCGCGGGGGAGACAGCCCCCGGAGGGGAGAAAGTGCTTGAGGAGGTCGGCTGATGGCGAGCCTCAACAAGGTCCTCCTGATCGGCAACCTGACGCGGGCGCCCGAGCTCCGCTACACGCCGAGCGGCACCGCCGTGGCGGATCTCAGGATGGCGGTCAATCGCAACTACACGACGCAGTCCGGCGAGAAGCGCGAGGAGACGTTCTTCGTGAACGTCGTCGTCTGGGGCAAGCAGGCGGAGAGCAGCGGCGAGTACCTGGACAAGGGCAGTTCGATCTTTGTCGAGGGACGGCTGCAGACGCGCGACTGGGAGGGCAAGGACGGCCAGAAGCGGTCGGTGACCGAGGTGGTCGCCGAGCGCGTGCAGTTCCTGAGCCGGACGAAGGGCGGCGGGGCCGGTGCCCCGGCGCCGGCAACCGCGCCCGCGTTCGCCGAGGAAGCCCCCGCCGGCGGGGGCGATGACGACGTTCCGTTCTAGAGTCGTTCTAGCTTAAGGAGGAGCGAGCCATTCCCCCCGCAGGGAAACCCATGAAGCGCCGCCGGTTCGGCCGGCGGAAAGTCTGTAAGTTCTGCGCCGACAAGGTGGGCCTGGTCGACTACAAGGACGTGCGGCGGCTCCGGAGCTTCGTCAGCGAGCGCGGCAAGATCATCCCGCGCCGCATCTCCGGCAGCTGCGCCCGCCACCAGCGCCAGCTCACGCACGCCATCAAGCGCGCCCGCACGGTGGCCCTGCTGCCGTACGTGGCGACGGACTGAAGCCCTGGCCATGAAGGTGATCCTTCTCGACGACGTCGCCAAGCTCGGACGCCGCGGCGAGGTCCGCGACGTCGCCGACGGCTACGCCCGGAATTTCCTCATTCCCAAGAAGCTCGCGCTCAGCGCGACCGCGGGCAACCTCAAGAACCTCGGCCACATCAAGCAGCAGCAGGAGGCCAAGGCGGACCGGATCAAGGCCGACGCCGAGGCGCTGTGCGGCCGCATCGAGGCGCTGACCTACGAGGAGCGTCGCCAGGCATCGGAGGAGGGCAAGCTCTTCGGGTCGGTGACGTCGCAAGACCTCGTCGACTTCCTCGCGCGGAACGGCCTCAAGGTCGAGCGCAAGCGGGTGCATCTCGAGGAACCGATCAAGACGCTCGGCGAGACGCAGGTGTCCATCCGGGTGCACGCGGAGGTCACGGCCCAGCTCAAGGTCAACGTCGCCCGCGAGTAGCGGGCGACGTTGTCCACCCGATGTCCACGCGTTGTCCACCCGGTGTCCACAATCTTGTCCACCGAACGAGAAAATTCGCCGATTTTTGTTGACCGGGAGCCGCGGCCGCGCTGAAGATCGACGTGCATGCTTCACCACGGTGACCGGGGCCAATGAGCGCTGTCGCGCTGCCGACGCGGATCCCGCCGCACAACCTGGATGCCGAGCGTGCCGTGCTCGGCGCGATGCTGCTCGAGGGGCGCGAGGCGCTGCCCCGGGTCATCGAGGTCCTCCGCACCCCCGACTTCTACACCGAGGCGCATCGCACGCTCTACGAGGCGATCCTCCGCCTCTTCGACCGCGGCGCGGCCGTTGACGCGCTGACGCTCAACGAGGAGCTGCGTCGGAGCGAGCAGCTCGCCTTCGTCGGCGGACCCACGGTCATCGCCGGGCTGATGGAGGAAGCCTCCGTCGCCGCGCACCTGCTCGCGTACGTGTCCATCGTGCGCGACATGGCGGTGCTGCGCGAGCTGATCCAGACCTGCACGCAGATGATCGGCCACGCCTTCGAGGCGAAGGAAGACGTCCAGGTGCTGGTGGATGACGCGGAGCGGCGCATCTTCGGCCTGGCCGAGCGGCGGCTCGAGGGCAGCGCGCTGCCCGTCGGCAAGATCCTGAAAAATACCTTCGAGTACATCGAGCGGCTCTACGAGCGGAAGGAGCACGTCACCGGCGTGGCGACCGGCTTCGAGAAGATCGATCTGGAGACCTCGGGCTTCCAGCCGGCGGACTTCATCATCATCGCCGGCCGTCCGTCGACCGGGAAGACGGCGTTCGCGCTCAACATCGCGCAGCACGTGGGAATCGCGCTCCGCGGCAAGGTGCTGGTGCTGAGTCTCGAGATGTCGGCGCAGCAGCTCGTCCAGCGCATGCTCTGCTCCGAGGCGAAGGTGGATTCGCAGTCCGTCCGGACCGGCTTCCTCTCTTCCGGGGACTGGCACCGGCTCACGGCTGCGGCGGGACGCCTCTCCGAGGCTGCGATCTTCATCGACGACAGCCCGGGCCTGACGGTGCTGGAGGCGCGCGCGAAGGCGCGGCGGATGAAGGCCGAGCACGGCCTCGACCTCCTGGTCATCGACTACCTGCAGCTCATGCGCGGCCGGGCCAATCTCGACAACCGGCAGCAGGAGATCTCCGAGATCTCACGCTCGCTCAAGGCGCTCGCCAAGGAGCTCAGCGTTCCGGTCGTGGCGCTCTCGCAGCTGTCGCGCGCCGTCGAAGCGCGCGCCCAGCGCGAGTTCCGGCCTCAGCTCTCTGACCTTCGTGAGAGCGGTGCGTTAGAGCAGGACAGCGACCTCATCCTGTTCCTCTACCGGCCGCGGATGTACAAGGACGAGCTGCCGCCGGACGAGGAGAACATCGCCGAGATCATCATCGGCAAGCAGCGCAACGGGCCGACCGGCACGATCAAGCTGGTCTTCCTGCCGCAGTACGCGCGCTTCGAGAACGTCGCGGAGATGCACCGGCAGCCCCAGCCGTTCTAAACCCCGGCCCTCCTCGGGGCCCTCCGGCGTTATGATGACCCCCGTGCGTTTCGGACGGCTCAAGCGCCTGCTCGTGGGCATGCCGCTCCCGACGGCACAGTCCCGCCACGAACGGCTCGACAAGCCGACCGCGCTGGCCGTCTTTGCCTCTGACGCGCTGTCGTCCGTGGCGTACGCGACGGAGGAGATCCTCCTCGTCCTGGCGCTGGCGGGCACCATCGCGCTCAGCTACTCGCTGCCCATCGGCATCGCGATCGCCGCCCTGATCGTGATCGTCGTGTCGTCCTATCGCCAGACGATTCGCGCATACCCGCAGGGCGGCGGCGCGTACATCGTCACGAAGGACAACCTCGGAACCTATCCGAGCCTCGTCGCCGGATCGGCGCTCCTGATCGACTACGTGCTCACCGTCGCGGTGTCGGTCGCCGCGGGCATCGCGGCGGTCACCTCAGCCCTGCCGGCGCTGTTCCCGTATCGCGAGGCGCTGTGCGTCCTCGCGGTCGTGGCCGTCGCGGTCGCGAACCTGCGCGGTCTCCGCGAGTCGGGGAGGCTCTTCGCGGCGCCGACGTACGTCTTCATCGTGAGCCTGGGCGCGCTCATCGCCTACGGGGCGCTCGGCGCCATCTTCGACTTCATCCCGGAGAAGCCCTACGCGGCCCACCCGCCCGGCCTCGAGGGCGTCGGACTCTTCCTGATCCTGCGCGCCTTCGCCTCGGGCTGCGCCGCGCTCACCGGCGTCGAAGCGGTGTCCGACGGCGTGCCGGCCTTCAAGCCGCCCGAGGCGCACAACGCGCGCGTCGTCCTCACCTGGCTCGGCGTCATCCTCGTCACGCTCTTTCTCGGGATCACCGTGTTGGCCTACGACTTCGGGATCGTGCCGAAGCAGGACGAGACCGTCCTGTCCCAGCTGGCGTGGCACGTCCTCGGCGGCGGCCCGCTGTACTTCGTGATCCAGGCGGGCACGATGCTCATTCTCCTGTTGGCGGCCAACACCTCGTTCGCCGACTTTCCGCGCCTGTCGTTCTTCCTGGCGCGCGACCGTTTCATCCCGCGCCAGTTCGCGACGCAGGGCGACCGCCTCGTCTTCTCCAACGGGATCACGATCCTGGGTGGGCTGGCGATCCTCCTGCTGGTCGTCTTCGGCGGCGACACCCACGCGCTGATCCCGCTCTCCGCGGTCGGCGTGTTCCTGTCCTTCACGCTCTCGCAGTCGAGCATGGTGCGCCGGTGGGCGCGGCTGCGCGGGGACGGCTGGTGGTGGCGGGCGGCCGTCAACGGCGTCGGCGCGGTCGTCACGGGCACCGTGATGCTGACGATCGCGGTGACCAAGTTCACGCACGGCGCGTGGATCGTCGTCCTGCTGATCCCGGCCTTCGTCGTCGTGTTCCTCTTCGTCCACCGTCACTACGAGGCGGTCGCCGAGCAGCTCTCGCTGGACGGGCTGACGCCCCCGCCGCCGGTCGAGAACACCGTGCTCGTGCTGGTCGGCGATCTCCACCGCGGCATCGTGCGCGCGATCCAGTACGCGCAGTCGCTCTCACCGCAGGCGAAAGCCGTGTTCGTCGAGACGGACCCCGAGCTGACGCGACGGCTCGAGGAGAAGTGGGGCAAGTGGGGGATGGGGGTGCCGCTGATCGTGCTGACGTCGCCCTACCGGTCGCTGCTGGGGCCCCTGGTCGAGTACATCGACCATCTGCGGGCTCAGGGCGACAACCACGTCGTGACGCTCGTGCTGCCCGAGTTCATCCCCGCGAGATGGTGGCAGGCGATCCTGCACAACCAGACGGCGTTCCTGATCAAGGGCGCGATGCTCTTTCGCCCCAACGTCATCGTCACCGACGTTCCGTACCATCTGAAGCACTGACCGGCGCGAGAAAGTTGTGCGCCGGCCTCACCACTTCTGGGAGATGAATGTCTCGGTCTTGCCGTTGACGCTGACGGTTCCGAGTGCGAAATCGATGGTCACCTTGCTCTTGGGACTCTCGACGTGGAGCGGCCCTTCGTAAAGCAGGGTCGGTGTCCTCGCCGCGACATAACGTCTCAGAACTCTGATCCTGTGGGGCCCTGCGGCGAGGCTCAGCTGCGATTCGATGTCGAGAGTCCTCCAATCGACCACGACACTCCCATCAATCTCGATCGTGTACTCGGCCGTGAGAAGCCCGAGCGACAGAATGCCCTGCAAGCTCCCGGCAGCCCCGTGGCCAAACGTCGAGAGTAGCACCGGAACCTTCTCGGCCTGTGGCGGTATCGATGCGACCTGCGCGGGTTCTGTCGGGGTCGCCCGCGGCGAGGGGGCCTGCAGGCGCCGGCGCTGCTCATCGAGCCCGCGGCGTTCCTCGTCGAGGCGCTTGCGCTCTTCGAGTAACGCCCTCTCTTCTTCGAGTCGACGGCGATCCTGCTCAAGGCTTCGACGCTCAGCCTCCTGCGCCCTCCCTTCCTCGAGCTGACGGCGATCCTGCTCGAGGTTCCGGCGCTCAGCCTCCAGCAGTGCCCCTTTTGGCTCCTCGAGGCTCTTGCGTTCGACCTCCTTTGAAGCGTGATCCGGGGGGCGGGGCCGGGGGGGAGCGCCCGGTTGATCGTGGGCGGACCTCTGCGTCGGAAGGAAGAAGATGAACTGACCCTCGCCGTCCAAGTTGCTGAACTGAGGGTTCATGCTTCCCCGGGACTCTCTGGCCACGCGTGGCTGGATCCACGAGAAGAGCTGGGCGGCAGTGACGAACCCCTGGTTCTCCACGTCGGCGTCACCGCGGAGACCGTCGAGAAGCCGCCGGGTGAACAGGCCGTGCCCTTGTAGTTCGACGACCTTTTCACCTTTCCGACCCGCGGTGAGCACCTGGACGGCGGGCTCCCGCAGAGCGTTCTGGAGGTACGGGTCGCCCGAGTGTTTTTCCGGCCCACTACGCGAGAGGGCGAAGCCGGAAAAGCAGGCATCCATGATGAAGAGGAAGTGCTTGCCCTTCAGTCGCTGACCGATCTTTCGCAGGTCGGCCATGGCGATTGCCGTGGCCGGCAGGGCATCGAAATCAGCATCCACCGGTAGGATGTACCCTTCCTCGCCCTGCCTCAGTGGATTGGTCTCTCCGTGGCCCGCGAAGTACACGAGCAGACGGTCCTCTGAGGCCATATGCCGAAAGTCGTTGTACAGGACCCATTCGATGCGTGCCTTCGTGGCTTCCCTGTCGAGCAGCACCTGTGTGTTCCTGGCCGGGAAGCCGAGCGTCGGCAGAAGCTCCTTGATCGCCAACGCATCGGGCACGGCGTAGTTCAGCCGAGGGACCCTGTGATAGTCGTTGATGCCGATGACGAGCGCCCAGGAGTTCCGATAGGCAGACGAAGGCTGTACCGTTTGAGCGCTACTCTCACCCCCGCCCAGTGCGGACAGGACGATGAAGCCGACGGTTCCTACTCGCTTCCAGCGCCGGAGAATCAGTTGCCCCCCCGGTGTTCCGAAACCTTTAGGGTCATGGAGGCAGTTAGTTTATCCAAGCGGTGACGGGGTGGTCAATGACCCGCCGTAAGGGCATGCGCGTCACTCGCCGCTGAAGCGGGGGCGCCTGTCTGCGAGCGCCCGCCCTCGGCAAAGTCGCGGGCGCGGAAGCACGCGAGGTGCTAGGCGACGGTGGCGTCGAGCTCCGCCCAGAGCGTCCCGGCGAGACCACGGTTGAGCGCGGCCTTCGCTTGGGCGAGGGTACGCGCGGGCCCTGCGGCGAGCGAATGCGCCAGCCCCAGCGCCGCGTCCTGCAACGCGCCGGGAGGGACCACGCGGTTGGCCAGGTCGATGCGCTTGTGCCTCGGCGGCGTCGATGGTCTCGCCGGTCAGGATCAGCTCGGTCGCGCGGTCGAGCCCGACGATGCGGGGCAGCAGGTACATGCCGCCGAGCGCCGGCACGCAGCCGATCCGGATCCAGATCTCGCCGAAGCGCGCTTGCTCGGAGACCATGCGGATGTCGGCGGCGACGGCGAGCTCGCAACCGGCTCCGACGGTGGCGCTGTTGACGGCGGCGATGACCGGCTTGTCTATAGCGCGGATCGCGCGCACCGGCCGCTGGAAGGTCCCGTAGACGACCCGGCGCAGCTCGTCGTCGGACATCCCCGGGATCTCGAGCAGAAACTTCGTGTCGCCGCCGGCCGAAAAGGCCGACCCCGCGCCCGTGACGACGGCGCGGACGCCCGGGTCGCGGCTAGCCGCGTCGAGCCGCTCGCCGAGCAAGCGCGCTGCGTCCAGCGTGAGCGCGTTGAGGCTCTCGGGGCGGTTGAGCGTGAGGATGAGCACCGCCCCCTCGCGGCGGTTGAGGACGTCACTCATCGTCATGGGCGGTACGCCAGCCGATCGGGCCGGGGCGGCAACTCTGGTACACTTGGTCGTCGCGTGACCCGCCGATGAAGATCACTCTCGCTCCGGACGGCCCGCTCGACGCCGGCGCGACGCTCGCGCGCTACCGTCTCTGGGGCGAGGACCCGGCCAACCAGATCGACGGCGACGTCCTGCGCCGCGTGCTGCGGCTCGCCGACCGACTCGTGCCGTACGAGATCCGGTGGCGCGGTCTCACGGACGACACGCGGCTCACCGTCGAGGCACCGGGTGCGCAGGGGCGCGCCGTCGAGGCGGCGCTCACGGCGGAGGTCCGGCGCCTCTTCGGCCTCGACTTCGACCTTCCCGGCTTCTACCGGATGGCGAAGGGCGAGCCCGCGCTCGCGCGTCTCGTCGAGCCGCTCTACGGCCTCAGGCCGACGCTCGCGCCCACGGGCCTCGAGATGCTCGTCGGCGGGATCACCGCCCAGCAGGTGAACCTCTCGTTCGCCTTCGCCTGCCGCGCGCGTCTCGTCCGGCGCTTCGGCGCGCCGGTGCGCTTCGCAGGGCGCACGCTGTGGGCGTTTCCCGACGCGGCGGCGCTCGCGCGCGCCCGCGTGAAGGGGCTGCGCGCGCTCAAGTACTCCACGCGGAAGGCGGAGTACATCCGCGACCTCTCGCGCGCCGTGGCGTCCGGCTCCCTCGATCCGGACGCGCTCGGCGCCCTGCCCAACGCCGCGGTGATCGAGCGGCTCACGGCGCTGCGCGGGCTCGGCCGCTGGACCGCCGACTGGTTCATGGCGCGCTGCCTCGGGCGCGGCGACGTGTGCCCCGCCGGCGACCTGGCCGTGCGCAAGGTGTTCGAGCGTCACTGGGGGCGCGGTCGCGCGCTGTCGGAGCGGGCCATCCGCCGTCGCGCCGCGGCATGGGGCGAGTACCAGAACCTGGCCGTCCACTACCTGCTCGCGGGCCAGCGCCTCGCCGACGCCGCAACCGGGGGCGGTGCATGAGCAGTCTCGGCCGGCTGCCCATCTTCGGTCAGCCCGACCCGGCGACCGCGAAGGACGTGCACCTCGTCGGACGCTACGCCCTCGGCGTCACGTGGGCTGACGACCACGGCTCGATCTATCCGTTCGAGCACCTGCGGCGCGGCTGCGGCTGCGGCGCGTGCGCGGCGCTCGAGGCCCCCACGGGACCGGCGGCCTGGCCGCGGGAGATCAAGCGCACGCCGGACGGGCTCGGCGTGCTGTGGGACGACGGCCACGCGAGCCTCTATCCGTACCGCGATCTCCGCGCGCAGTGCCGCTGCGCCGGCTGCACGGGTGGTCACTGATGGCCGTGCGACGCCGCAGCCCCGCCCCGGGGCGAGGCCAGGCAGCAATGGACGAGCGGGCGAAGCGGTGCGCGCTCTGGGGCGTCATGCTCGCGATCTTCCTCGCCGCGATCGAGTCGACCGTCGTCGCGCTGGCGATGCCGAGCGTCGTCGCGAGCCTCGGCGGGGTTCGTTACTACTCGTGGGTGTTCTCTGGCTACCTGCTCACGCAGACGATCACGCTGCCGCTGTGGGGCCGGCTCTCGGATATCTACGGACGGCGCGCAGTCTACCTCGCGGGACTCGCGACGTTCCTGGCGGGCTCGGCGCTGTCCGGCGCGTCGCACGACATGGCGCAGCTGATCGCGTTCCGCATGATCCAGGGGCTCGGCGCGGGCTCGCTGATGACGCTCGGCTACACCCTCGTGGGCGAGCTCTTCGGCCTCGAGCAGAGGGCGAAGATGCAGGGATACCTGTCGGGCGTCTGGGGCGTGGCGTCGATGGTGGGCCCGCCCGTCGGCGGCCTCCTCACGGATTTCGTCTCGTGGCGATGGGTCTTCTACATGAACCTGCCGTTCGGCATCGTGGCGATGGCGCTCATCTGGGCGGCGCTCCGTCACCAGGCGCGCCCGACGCGGCGGGGGTCGCTCGACTATCGCGGTGCCGCGTACTTCACGCTCGGACTCACGCTGGTTCTGCTCGGGCTCGTCGAGGCGGGCCGCGAAGGCGGCGGGTGGGGTCCGGGCGCCGCCGTGCTGCTCGCCGCCGGCGTCGCGTCACTCGGCGTGCTGGTGGCGGTGGAGCGCCGCGCCGCCGACCCGCTCCTGCCCCTGCGGCTCTTCGAGAGCCGCATGATCGTGGCGGCCGTGGCGACGCGGCTCCTCGTGGGCACGGCGATGTTCGGCGCCCTCGCGTTCATCCCGCTCTTCGTCCAGAAGGTGACGGGCCTGAGCGCCACGGGCTCCGGCGCCGTGCTGGCGCCCTTCGTCATCGGCTGGGTGATCTTCTCGCCGCTGAGCGCGCGCCTCGTGCTGCGCCTCGGCTACCGCTCCATCGTCGCGGCGGGGATGGCGTGCCTGACGGGCGCCTTCTGGCTGATGAGCCGCTGGGACAGCTCGCTCACGCTGACCGGCGCAATGCGTGACGTCGCGCTCGCGGGTGTCGGGATGGGGCTGGTGGTGGTGCCGATGCTCATCGCGGTCCAGAGCGCGGTAGACCGTCGCGATCTCGGCGTGGCGACGTCGCTGATTCAGCTCATGATGTCGGTCGGCGGGATGCTCGGCGTGGCGGCCATGGGCACCGTGATGGCGCACCGGCTCGACGGAGGCCTGCCGCTCGTCGCGGCCCTCCACGGGGTGTTCGTCACGGGACTCATCGTCTCCGCGCTGGCGTTCGCGGCGGCGTTCCTGGTGCCCGGCGGCCGCGCGCAGGATCTCGCGCGCCCCGAGATGCGCGGCGAGCCCGCGCCCGCGGCGGCGCGCACGGCCACGCGCGGGGAGGGCTGAGCGCGATGTCCGGCGACGTGCCCCTGCTCGAGCGTCTCTCCCAGCTGCCCGCGGTCGCCGCGGCCGAGGCCGCGGCGCTCCTCGAGCGGCTGGCGGATCCCGGGACCGACCCCGTGATCGGTCCGCTCTTTTCCGGTGACGAGGACGGCGAGGCGACGGTCAGCCCGCTCGTCCCGCTCGTACTGCAGTCCATGACAGCCAAGGCCGATCTCACGTGCTACGCCGCGCTCATCGAGGGGCTGACCGGCGTCTGGAACGCGGCGGTGCGGGCCGCGGTGGTCGCGCGGCTGCGCGCGGCGGGGCTGCCGCCCGACGACCTGCTCCTCCGCCTGCAGAGACTGTCGCCGACCCTCGGCTTCGCGACCGAGGGCGCATCCGCGCGCGAGTGGCTCGCGGACCCGTTCACGCAGGACGCCTTGCTCGTCCAGCAGTGCGTCGTGCGCCTGCTGTTCGCGCTGCGGGCGATGGCCGAGTCGCGCGCCGCGCAGCTGATCCCGCCGGCCTGAGCGAGGAGGAGCCGATGCACGAGCACATCCACGACCGGAAGAAAGAGAAGCAGCGGGTCAACGGCCTGATGCTCAAGTCGCCGATGAAGGTCTTCGCGGCCTTCGGCGAGCTCGGGCGGAAGGTCTTCGCCGACGGCGCCATACCGAAGAAACACAAGGAGCTGACCGCGCTCGCCGTCGCCGTCTCGCAGAACTGCTTCGACTGAGTGGACCACCGCGTCGAGGAGGTCCTCGACCTGGGCGCCACGGATGCGGAGATCGCCGAGACCCTCGACATCGGGCTCCTCATGGGCGGCACGCTCGCCGCGAAGTCGGCGCGCCACGCCTTCGCCGTGATGGAGCAGCTGAGGGCCGCGAAAGGGAGGTAGCCGCATGGCAGGGGTCCCCGAGGAGTACGTCGACATCCTCAAGAAGAAGGCCTTCGCCCACCTCGCCACCGTCGGCGCGGGCGGTGGTCCCCAGGTGACGCCGGTGTGGGTGGACTGGGACGGCACCCACGTCCGGATCAACACCGCGCGCGGGCGGGTGAAGGACCGGAACCTCCAGCGCAATCCGATGGTCGCGCTGTCGATTCTGGATCCGGACAATCCGTACCGCTACATCCAGATCCGCGGGCGCGTGACCGAGATGACCGAGCGCGGGGCCGACGCGCACATCGACCAGCTCGCGAAGAAGTACCTCGGGCAGGACACCTACCCGTACCGCCGTCCGGGCGAGGTGCGGGTGACGGTCCTGATCGCGCCCGAGCGCGTGCAGACGATGGGCTGACGGCGCCGAGGTGATCCAGCTCGAGGGCGTCGCCAAGTCGTTCGGCGGGCAAGCGCTCTTCCGCGGCGTGACGTGGCGCATCGGGGAGCGCGAGCGCGTCGGCCTCGTCGGGCCCAACGGCGCGGGCAAGACGACGGTCTGTCGGATCATCGCCGACCTCGAATCACCCGACGAGGGTCGCGTCAGCCGCCCCAGATCCGTCACGGTCGGCTATCTGCCGCAGGAGGTCGGCGGCTCGGTGACGGGCTCGGTCCTTGCCGAGGCCCTCGGCGGCTTCGCCGACGTATGGGCGCTCGAGCGCGACATGGAGGACGTCGCGCGGCTGCTCGAGACGCAGCCGAGCGACGCGCTCACGCAGCGGTACGGCGACCTGCAGCACCGCTTCGAGGCGGCCGGCGGCTACCGGCTCGAGACCGAAGCGCGGGCGATTCTCTCCGGCCTCGGATTCGTGCCGCACGAGCTCCACCGGCCGCTCGCGGAGTTCTCGGGCGGCTGGCGGATGCGCGCGGCGCTCGCCCGCCTGCTGCTGCTGCGTCCGTCGCTGCTGCTCCTGGACGAGCCGACGAACCACCTCGACCTGCCCTCGCTCGCGTGGCTCGAGGACTTCCTCGCCTCCTATGAGGGCGCGGTCGTCGTGGTCGCCCACGACCGGTACTTCCTGAACCGCATGGTGACCTCGATCGCCGAGCTCTTTCCCGGGGGCATCGTCGTCTATCCCGGCGACTACGACGACTACCTGGTCGAGCGGTCTGCGCGGCGGGAGCTGCTGGAGGCGCGCGCGCGCAACCAGGCGAAGCGCGTCGCCGAGGTCGAGCGCTTCATCGAGCGGTTCCGCTATCAGGCGACGAAGGCGCGGCAGGTGCAGAGCCGGATCAAGATGCTCGAGCGGGTCGAGCGGATCGAGTCGCCGACCGACCAGCGGAAGATCCGCTTCGCGTTTCCGCAGCCGCCCCGGACGGGCCGGCGCGTCGTGACGCTCGTGGACCTGCACAAGGCGTACGGCGACAACATCGTCTACGCCGGCGTCGACTTCGCCGCCGAGCGGGGCGAGAAGATCGCGCTCGTCGGCGCCAACGGAGCCGGCAAGTCGACGCTGCTCCGGATGCTGGCCGGCGTGCTGCCATTCGACCGGGGGGACCGGACGCTCGGCGCGCACGTCGCGGTGCACTACTATGCCCAGCACCAGCTCGACGCGCTGAACCCGACACGCACGGTGCTGGAAGAGCTGACCGCCGCGGCGCCGGAGCTCGGGCACACCCGCGTCCGTGGGATCCTGGGCGCGTTCCTCTTCTCGGGCGACAGCGTGGAGAAGGTGGTCACCGTGCTCTCCGGCGGGGAGAAGGCGCGACTCGCGCTGGCGAAGATGCTCGTGCGGCCGGCGGCGCTCCTGTGCCTCGACGAGCCGACGAACCACCTCGATCTCACGTCGCGCGAGGTCCTCGAGGCGGCCCTCGAGAGCTTCCCGGGCACGATCGTCTTCATCTCGCACGACCGCTACTTCATCAACCGCATCGCGACGCGGGTTGTCGAGATCGCGCAGGGCCGCCTCACCAGCTACCTCGGCTCCTACGACGACTACCTGGCGGCGCAGTCGCGCGTGGGCGCGGCGACGACAGACGAGCCGCGGGGGGCGGGGCGGGCTCTTCGGTCAATACAGCATTCCCTCGGGAGCCCTCCCCGCCCCCCGGGCTCAGTCGCCGCGCCGCCGAGCACCGCGGGCGGCCCCGCGGGGAAGGTGGCGCGGAAGTCGAAAGCCCGGGTGAGCCGGGAGGTGCGCGAGCTGCGGAGGCGCGTGGACGAGGTCGAGGGCAAGATCCGCGCGCTCGAGGCCCGCCTCGCGGAGATCGGCGCGGCGCTCGGCGACCCGGCGCTCTACGCCGACGGTGAGCGGGTGCGCGTGATCGCCGCCGAGCGCAAACAGGCGGAGCAGCAGATCGCGTGGCTGCTGCGCGAGTGGGAGGATCTCTCGGAGGCGCTCGCCGCGCATGACTGAGTACTACGCCCCCGTGGACCCCGACGTCCTCAAGCGGGAGCGCGCCAAGGCCCGTGTGCTGCGCCTGAGCCAGTGGTGGAAGCGACGCGTCTCGACCGGGACCTGTCACTACTGCCGGCGCGCGGTCGGCCCGAGGGCGCTGACCATGGACCACGTGGTCCCGCTCGGCCGGGGCGGCGCATCGACACGCGGCAACGTGGT
>JBOHQB010000368.1:0-1774 GCA_050731995.1 Candidatus Rokuibacteriota bacterium | reverse complement strand
GTCGAAGAGCGCGGGCGCGATGACGGCGTACCCGTCCTCGGCGTACCCGTCGGAAACGTTCCGGATGTGCTGATTGACGCCGAAGATCTCCTGCACGATCACGACGCCGCCGCGGACCTTGCCGGCGGGGTTCGCGCGGTACGCGGCGAGTGAGTGTCCGTCCTCGGCCTTGAGCGTGATGTCTTGACCCATCGTCTGATCCTCCCCTGTCATTCTCTCTATGCGTGCCTGCAGACGCCCCAGGCCAGCGCCAGCCAGCCCAGGATGAACGCGACTCCTCCGAGCGGTGTGACCGCTCCGAGCCACTTCTGCCCGGTGACGCTCAGCAGATAAAGGCTTCCGGAGAATAGCACCGTCCCGGCGACGAAGAGCCAGCCCGCCGCCGCGGTTGCCCCGCCCGGCCAGCGCGACGCCGCCCATGCGACGGCCACGAGCCCGAGCGCGTGGTACATGTGATAACGCGCGCCAGTTTCGAACGTCGCGAGCGCGTCGGGCCCGAGCCGGCCGCGGAGCCCGTGCGCCGCGAAGGCGCCGAGCCCGACGGCGAGCGCCGCCGATACCGCGCCGAGCGTCAGGAACGCGCGGTCCACCATCCCCTACGCGAGGACCGCCGTCTTGGTCCGCTCGATGAGGCCGAAGTCGATCTCGGCGCCGAGTCCAGGGCCCGTCGGCGCATGCACGAGCCCGTGGGCGTCCACCTCGATGTCCTGGGCGAGCCCGTACTTCTGCGCCGCGGCGGGCAGCAGCACCTCGAACATCTCGGTGTTACGGATCGCCATGATCACGTGGAGGTTTGCCACGTTGTTGAGCGAGTTGCCGCCGTGGTGGACCTCGTAGCTCATGTGGAAGGCCTCGGCCAGGTGCGCGCCCTTGACCAGCGCAGTGATGCCGCCCTTCACCGCGACGTCGCCGCGCAGATAGTCCGTCGCGCGCGCGATCAGCCAAGGCGCGTAGGCGGTGAAACCGCCGGGCGAGTACTCCGTCGCGAGAATCGGGATCTTCAAATGCTGCTTCAGCTTGACGTAGTTGTAGATGTCATCGTCCGCGAGCGGGTCCTCGTACCAGTGGAAGCCGAGGTCTTCGACGACGCGCCCGACGCGGAGTGCCTCCGGATACTCGTACGACCACGTCGGGTCGAGCATCACCGTGTAGCCATCGCCCACGGCCTTCCGCACCGCGCGGCAGACCTGGATGTCCGTGTCGGGATCGGTCGGCGGGTGGATCTTGTAGGCGCGCCAGCCCTCGCTCTTGAAGCGGGCCGCCTCCTCGGCGTACGCCTGCGGATCCTTGAGCACAGACGACGACGCGTACGCGTGGATCGACTCGCGATACGTCCCCAGGAGACGGTGGATCGGCTGGTTCACGATCTTTCCGGCGAGGTCCCACAGCGCGACGTCGACCGCGCCGATCACGCGGTGGGTCGTGGCGCGGCTCCGCTGCCACAGGAGCGAAACGAGCCGTTCGCGGTCGAGCGGGTCCTGGCCGACCACGAGGGGCTTCAGGACCTGGATCAGCGACTCGGCGTCGAGCGTCGCGGGGCGCATCGCCGAGCCGAGGAACGCGTGCCCCTCGGGACCTCCGTCCGTCACGAGCCGCAGCAGTCCGAGCGTGCTCTTCCCTTCGAACCGGCCGGTATGCCGCCCGTACGTCGTCGGCGGGATGCCGGTCCAGGCAAAGAGCGTGAGGCTCAGGTCCCGGATCTTCACACGAGCGAGCGCAGCTCTGGGACCACCCACAAGGGCTTCCGGCCCGCGGCGACACGCTGGATGTTGTC
>JBOHQB010000367.1:0-6584 GCA_050731995.1 Candidatus Rokuibacteriota bacterium | reverse complement strand
GCGGTCCTCTTCATCGTGCCGTTCATGTTCGTCTACCAGCCGGCGCTGCTCATGATCGGTCCGTGGTCGCAGATCCTGCTCGCCGCCGGCACGTCCGCCCTCGGCGTCATCTGCCTCGCCGCCGGGCTCCAGGGCTGGCTCCGGTCCCGGGCGACGCTCGTGGACCGCGTTCTGCTCGTCGTCGCCGGCTTCCTCTTCGTCGCGCCGTGGCTGGTCGCGGACATCGCGGGGCTCACCCTGCTCGCCTTCGTCTACGGCCGCCAACGGCTCCGGCCCGCGCCGGTGATCGCCCATGCGCCCGCTGCTTCGCTGGATTAGCCTCGTCACGACCGTCGTGGTGCTCGGCGTGCTCGGCGCCGCGCGCACGCACCAGCAGAACTTCACGCTCTTCCTCACGGCCGTGCTGGGGCTGTCGGCGCTCGTCCTGATCGTCTTCGTCGCGACCGCGGCCCGCGATCACCCCAAGTGACCGCGGGGCCGGCGGTTACGGCGCGCCGGTGCGGGGACCATCGCTCCGTCCCGTCACACCTTGACGAGCATCTTGCCGGTGTTGCGGCCGCGCAGGAGCCCGATGAACGCCTCGGGCGCCTTCGCGAGCCCTTCGACGACGTCCTCGCGATAGCGAATCTTGCCCTCGCGCACCCAGCCGCCGACCTCCGCGATGAAGTCGCCCATGCGGCTCACGTGCTCCGAGATGATGAAGCCCTGCACGAGCAGCCGGTTGACGAGGATGGGCGCCCAGTTGGGTCCCGGCGGCATCTCGGTCGCGTTGTACTGGGAGATGATGCCGCAGATCGGGAGGCGCGCGAATGGGTTCACGAGGCGCAGCACGGCCTTCAGCACGTCCCCGCCGACGTTGTCGAAGTAGACGTCGATGCCCTTCGGGCACGCGGCCTTGAGGGCGCCGAAGAGGTCCGCGGTCTTGTAGTTCACGCACGCGTCGAAGCCGAGATCCTTGACGACGTGGGCGCACTTGTCATCGGAGCCCGCGACGCCGACGGCGCGGCAGCCCTTGAGCTTCGCGATCTGCCCGACGATGGATCCGACGGCGCCGGCCGCGGCGGAGACGACGACCGTCTCGCCGGCCTTCGGACGGCCGATGTCGAGCAGCCCGACGTACGCCGTCATCCCGGGCATGCCGAGGACGCCGAGCGCCGTCGAGATCGGCGCGGCCTTTGGATCCAGCCTCCGCACGGCGAAGGGCCCCTGCCCCGCCGCCTTCGCGATCGAGTACGCCTGCCAGCCGCCGTAGTTGCCCACGATGTCGCCGGGGCGGAAACCGGGATCGCGCGACTCGACGACCTCGCTCACGGTGCCGCCGACCATCACCTGCCCGAGCTCCACCGAGGGCGCGTACGAGCGAACGTCGTTCATCCGGCCGCGCATGTAGGGATCGAGCGAGAGATAGATCGTCCGGCAGAGGATCTCGCCATCGCCCGGTGTCGGCGCCGGCGATTCGACCAGCTCGAAGTCCGCCGGGGTGGGCTCGCCGACGGGGCGGCGCTTCAGCACGACGCGCTGGTTCGTGGATGGCATGGCGGATAGTATACTCGCCGCTGTGACCGCGATCGCCCGGCTCGCCGAGTTCGTCGTCGGAACGCGCCTTGCCGACTGCCCGGAGGCGGCGATCGTCCAGGTGCGGCGCGCGGCACTCGACTCGATCGGCGTGACGCTGGCGGGGGCGCGCGAGCCGGTCGCGCGTGCGGTCCGCGCGGTGGCACGCGCGGAGGGCGGCATTCCGCTCTGCACGGTGCTCGGCACCACGCTGCGAACCTCCCCGGGCTGGGCCGCGCTCGCCAACGGCGCCGCCGGCCACGCCCACGACTTCGACGACACGAACTTCGCGCTCATGGGCCACCCGAGCGTGCCGCTCCTGTCGACGGCGCTCGCGTGCGCCGAGAGCGAGCCCGCGGACGGGGCGGCCGCCACGCTCGCGTACGTCATCGGCTTCGAGGTCTCGGCCACGCTCGGCCAGGCCCTGAATCCCGAGCACTACACGCGCGGCTGGCACGCGACGTCGTCCATCGGGACGCTGGGCTGCTGCGCCGCCGCGGCGCGACTCCTCGGGCTCGACGGGGGCCGGACCCGCCACGCGCTCGCGATCGCGGCGTCGCTCGCCTCGGGGCTCAAGGAAAACTTCGGCTCGATGACCAAGCCCTACCACGCGGGCCACGCCGCGGCGAACGGCGTCCGCGCGGCGATGCTCGCGCGCGAGGGCATGACGGCGTCGGCGACCGCGCTCGACGGCACGCAGGGCTACGCCGCGGCGTTCTCCGGCGCCAAGCTCCTGCCCGACGCCTTCGACGAGCTGGGCCGCGCGTGGCAGCTCCTGTGCTCGGGGATCGCCGTCAAGCCGTACCCGTCGTGCGCGCTCACCCACGCCGCGATCGACGCGCTGCTCGACCTCCGCGCGCGGCACGCGATCGAGGCCGCGCAGGTCGCCGCCGTCGAGGTCGGCGTGAATCACGTCGTGCCCGAGGTCCTCCGCCACCACGCGCCGTCGAATGCGCTCGAGCGCAAGTTCTCGATGGAGTTCTGCGCCGCGGCCGCGCTCGGCGAGGGGCATGTGGACCTCGGCTCGTTCGAGGACGGGCCGGTCCGCAACGACGCCGTCCGCCGGCTCATGGACCGGGTGCGGATGGTCGTGGACCCGGCGCTCCCCGACGGCCTCGAGCAGCACGCGTGGTGCCGCGTCAGCGTGCGCCTCGCCGACGGGCGCGCCTTCGACCTGCCGCCGCGTGGCGCCTCCGGTCATCCCGGGACACCGCTCTCCGACGAGCGGCTGCGCGCGAAGTTCCTCGGCTGTGCCGAGCCGGTGCTCGGTCGCGACGAGGCGTTTTCCGTCGCTGACCAGCTCGGCCACTTCGAAGCGATCCCCGACATCCGCGCGCTCACGTCGCGGCTGGGCGGCGCGGAGGACTAGCGATGGGCGCCCTCGACGGAATCAAGGTGCTGGAGCTCGCACGCGTGCCGCCGGCGGAGATGCCGGGCATGCTGCTCGCCGACATGGGCGCCGACGTGCTCAAGATCGAGACACCGGAGCCCGACCGGCCGCAGGGCGAGGAGTGGGTCCGGCGGACGATCCACACGTTCGTCAACCGCAACAAACGCTCGATGACACTCAACATGAAATCGCCCGACGCCCAGGCGATTTTCCGGCGCCTGACGGGGACGGCGGACGTCATCGTCGAGGGGTTCCGCCCGGGCGTGATGAAGAGACTGGGGGCGGACTACAGCGCGATTCACGCGCTCAATCCCCGAATCGTGTACTGCTCGCTATCGGGCTTTGGCCAGGACGGGCCGTATCGCGACTATCCCGCCCACGATATGAATTATCTGTCGCTGGCCGGCGTCCTGAACCTGATCGGCGAGAAGGACCGCAAGCCCGTGATCCCGCTCAACCTCGTCGCCGACTACGCCGGCGCGAGCATGCACGGCGCGCTCGGCATCGTACTGGCGCTCTTCGCGCGCGAGCGCACCGGCCGCGGCCAGCACGTCGACGTGTCCTATCTCGACACGACCGTATCACTGCTGGCCGCCACGCCGAACATGCGCTTCTTCTTCAGCGACGGGATGGCGCCACGCCGGGGCGAGGGGTTCCTCGGCGGCTCGTACCCCTACTACGCGATCTACGAGACGAAGGACGACAAGCTCCTGACGATCGGCTGCACGGAGCCCTGGCTCTGGGCGAACTTCTGCAAGGCGATCGGCCGGCCCGACTTCGAGAGGTTCGCGCGCACGTCCGACCAGTTCGTGCGGGCGGCCAACGCCGAGGAAGAGGCGGCGCGGCGCGAGATCGAGGCGCTCATCAAGACCAGGGCGCGCGACGAGTGGTACGACCTGCTCGTGAAGGCCGACGTCTGCGTCGGCAAGGTCTACGACGTCGAGGAGATGGTGCGCGACCCGCAGATCAACCACCGCCAGATGATCGTGGACGTCCAGCACCCCACGCACGGGCGCGTCCGCCAGATCGGCATCGCGATCAAGCTCTCGGACACGCCGGGGACGATCCGCACGGCGGCGCCGCTCTCGGGCGAGCACACGGACGCCGTCCTGAAGGATCTCGGCATGACCGCCGCGGATATCACCGCCCTGCGCGGCAAGAAGGTCATCGAGTAGTCCCGCCTGTGCCGGAGCGCTGGCGCCAGCTGGCGGTCCTGTCGCTCGCTGAGCTCCTGGCGCTGTCCCTCTGGTTCAGCGCCTCCGCCGTCCTGCCCACGCTCCGCCGCGAGTGGGCGCTGGGTGACGGCGGCGCCGCGGGGCTCACGATCGCTGTCCAGGCCGGCTTCATCGTCGGCACGCTCGCCTCCGCCCTCGGCAACCTGCCCGACGTCTGGTCACCGCGGCTGCTCATGGCCTGGAGCGCCGCGCTCGGCGCCGTCGCCAACGGCGCCCTGGCGCTGTGGGTGGACGACCTGGGTGTCGCGCTGGTCCTGCGCTTCGTCACCGGCGTCTGCATGGCGGGGGCGTATCCGCCGGCGATGAAGATCATGGCGACGTGGTTCCGCGAGGGGCGCGGGCTCGCGCTCGGCATCCTCGTCGGCGCCCTGACCGTCGGCTCGGCGACGCCCCACCTGATCCGCGGCGTGACCGATCTTCCCTGGCGCGGCACGCTGCTGGCGGCGTCCGGGCTGGCGATCCTCGCCACGGTCGTCACGCTCGCGTTCGTCCGGGAGGGACCGCACCGCTTCCCCGGGGCCCGCTTCGACGCGCGGATGGCCGCCGCCGTCTTCACCGAGCGCGCCCCCCGGCTCGCCTGCTACGGCTATTTCGGCCACATGTGGGAGCTCTACGCGATGTGGGCGTGGATCGGCGTCTTTCTCGCCGAGTCGTTCCGCGTCGCGGGCGGCGGTCCGAACGCCGCCGTGGCCACGTTCGCCGTGATCGCGCTCGGCGCGCTCGGCTGCTGGGTCGGCGGCGCCGTCGCCGACCGGTGGGGGCGCACGACGCTCACGATCGTCGCGATGGCGCTCTCGGGCGCCTGCGCGATCCTGATCGGCCTCACGTTCGGCGGCCCGCCGCTGCTGACGCTCGCCGTCGCCGTCGTCTGGGGCATCACGGTGATCGCAGACTCCGCGCAGTTCTCGACGGCCGTGACCGAGCTGGCACCGCCCGCCTACGTCGGCACCGCGCTGACGACGCAGACGTGCGTCGGCTTCGCCCTCACGATGCTGACGATCTGGCTGATCCCACCCGTCGTCGACGCCGTCGGCTGGCGCTGGGCCTTCGCGACGCTCGCCCTCGGGCCGTTCCTCGGCGTCATCGCCATGGGGCGCCTGCGCGGATTGCCGGAGTCGGTGAAGCTGGCGAGCGGCCGGCGCTAGCCGTTGCGGAGTCGGGAGCGGATCGAACGCGGGTCGCGGCTGCCGTGGACACACGCCAGCACGACCAGGGACTTGTCGCTGACTCGATACCAGAGCACGTAGGGGAAGCGGCGGAGAATCGCGCGGCGGAACAGGACTGGCAGCGTCAACGCCGCCGCTGCTCGAGACGGGCCTTAACCTCCGGCCAAGGGCTTTGATCCTTTGGATTCGTTTCGAGATCCGCCAGACGGGCGTCGAGAAGGGCGCGCTCCTCAGGCGTGACGGGAATGTCGTCGTCAGAAAGCGTGTCCCACAAAGCTTCCAGGAGCTCCAGGCGCTCCTGCGCGCTGAGCTTGAGGGCTGCGGCCATCAGGTCCCCGTTCATGGCGTCAGTATACCGCGCGCCAGTGGGAGCTCTTGCCGCTGATCAACAGCCGGCCGGCGTCACCGTGGAGGACGCCGCGCGCGATCTCGCGTGCACGATCCGCACGATCTGGCGCGATCTGAGCGCGCTGCAGGACGCGGGCTTCCCGATGCGATTTCCCCTTGACACGTTCTTCCAGCAGCACTCACAGCGTGTCGCCGGCCACCAACAGATGACGGCCCAGCGATCCGCACAGCCCCGCTGAGACGGGGTTGGCCCGTCGACATCGAAAATCATGGATTGCCGCTGCGATCGTCTGTCCTGACGCTTGCAGGTACCTCCGAAATGCGGGTGTAAATTCGCCCCAGGACAAGGGGGGTTCGTCATGCAAACTCATCCCGCCATGGAGATGGATCGGCTCGGCGACGAGATCGCCGAGCTCTCGGCGCACCTCGACGCCGCGACCGCACGGCTTCTCGACCTCATCCGCGAGTTCGACGCGCGCGGCGGCTGGGGCAACGGCTTCCGCTCCTGCGCTGCGTGGCTCACCTGGCGCGTGAGCCTCGCCCCGGGCGCCGCGCGGGAGCACGTGCGTGTGGCGCGCGCCCTCGGCACGCTGCCGCGGCTGTCGCAGGCCCTCGCCCGCGGGGAGCTGTCGTACTCAAAGGTCCGGGAGCTGACCCGCGTGGCCACGCCGGAGACCGAGGAGCAGCTGCTGGCCGTCGGGCGCGCGGGCACCGCCGAGCACGTCGAGCGCATCGTGCGCGGCTGGCGCCGGATGGACCGGAAGGCCGAAGCGCAAGAGGCCGCCCGCCGCCACGAGGGTCGAGCGCTTCACGTGTATCAGGACGGGGACGGCATGGTCGTGGTGAGGGGGCGCCTCGAGCCCGAGGTCGGCGCGGTCCTCGTGCAAGCGC
>JBOHQB010000366.1:0-5027 GCA_050731995.1 Candidatus Rokuibacteriota bacterium | reverse complement strand
CCATCGAGATCAGGTCATCCTGCCATCACTGCAGCGCACCTCTGACGTTCGCTGCAACACCAGTCGGGGTGGAGCCTGACGCCGAGGGCGTGATGGTCTGGGTCGGCAAGCGCGCGGACGAGGGGTGCAAGGCCGCCGACGGGCTCTGACCGACGATCAACTTCTTCCGGTCGGAAGAACATCTGAGGGCCTGGCGAGACGCGAACCCAGCGGCAGAGGGCGCTGGAACGACTGTCGCTGAGGCCTTCAAGCTCGCCCACTGGATCTTCGGTGGCCTGCTCACGGGAGACGAGCGCGTGCTGTGAGCACCGAGCACCAGTACGTACATGGGTACTCGGGCGGCGAGCGAACCCGCCTTGTCGATCAGGCGAACACTTTGACGGAGCTCCTGCACTCCGATACATGCTACCCGTCAGGTAGTCTGGTCCTTGAGGCTGGGTGTGGCGTCGGTGCCCAAACCGTCGCGCTGGCGACCCGCAGCGCTGGCGCCGACCAAGCAGTCGCCGTCCGTGATGGTGTGGCAGCCGTACCCGGCACCGCCACCCGCCGGATTTCACTGGCAGCACACCGGAAGCCTGGCGATCAAGCGGGACCCCACCACGGGCCAGCCGCTCCCAGGACAGCGCGTCGGCAGTTGGATCCTCGTGCGGGACGGCTACTCGATGCCGAAGGTGCGCTGACGCCTACAGCTTGGCGAGATGTCCCGAGTGGATGAGGTCGACGAGAACGTTCCACTCGTCCTTTCTCAGCACGGCGAGGTTTCCCGCCTCTCCGATCCGTACCTCGTCGCCGACGATCTCGACCTCGGGGCACGCAATGCACGAGGGGCAGAGCGAAATCTTCAGATTGTCCATGACATTTACCTCCCTCTCTTCAGATGGTTGAGATGCTCGATGTGCGGGCACACGGCCGCCGTCCGGCCGGCTCGCCCCGGCGAGGATCGGAGCAGGGCCTGAAGCCCACGACGAACCGCGCTGAGATCGGCCAGGACCTTCTCGACGTCCCCGATCTTCCGGCGAACGAGGTGGAGGACGTGGGAACACGGAACCCGTCCCGAGCGCTTGATCGCCACGATCTCCTTGACCTCCCTCAACCGGAACCCGAGCCGCCGGGCCCGTGTCACGAAAGCGAGGACGGCCAGCGCATCGTTGCCGTACACGCGGTAGCCCGAGGCCGTGCGGCGGGGCGGGGGCAGGATACCCACGGCCTCGTACAGGCGTAGCGCCTTGCGGCTGACGTGGCTGCGCGCCGCGACCTCTCCGATCAGGAGACCGGCCCGTCCCATGCCTGGAGGATAAGCCTTGCCCCCCGGGGCAAGGTCAAGCAGAACCCCGCCGGGGGCCGCCCGGCTACTCCGACGGGCCCGATTCGACGGACGCGCGAAAGCCAGCCGCCTTCACCGCTTCGACCATCTGTTCGACCTTGACGACGGCGGGATCGAACGTCACGCGAGCCCGCTTATCGCGGAGACTCACCTCGGCCCGGCGCACGCCTCTGAGCCCTTCCAGGGCTCGCTTGACCGTGAGGGGTCACGTCCCTCAGGTCATGCCTTCGACGGCGAGCACGACCGTCGAGGTCGCGGCAAGCGCCGCCTGGGTGAGAACGAGCAGAAGGACGATGACGATCAGCCACGGACTCGACGCACGCGTCACTTCGCACGCATCCCGGGCATGGAGTCCATGGACTTCTGGGCTGCGCCGTCCTGTTGGCCCTGATCGCTGAGCCTCATCAACAGATCGGATGTCGTCTCGGGGAACTGGTCCAAGGCGATCGACGTCGCGAGGACGAGGCTCGCGACGACAAGCAGCACGAGGGTCAGCCGGCTCCCCGCCATCCGACAAGCGAGCCGCTCACATCGCCTGCGCTCCCGGATGTACAGGACGAACCCCGCACCGACGCCGAGAACCCCGGCTGGTATCAGAATCCAACGATACTGCATCGTCACCGCCATGAACGCGCCGCTCCCAAGGCCGAGCGCGATCACGGTGAGTGGCAGGAGACAACAGAGCGAGGACAGTGCCGCACCGATCCACGCGGTCAGCCCTGCACCGACCGAGCCGAGCCTCATGATATCCTCCGACAGCGCCACGCGCGGTACGCGACGAGCGCCGCGAACCCGACGAGCGCAGGCACGAGCACGACATCGGACGGGCCGGCCCAGCCGGCCAGCCCGACGGTCGCGAAGACGAGCGCCGCGGCCGGCGTCACGCACGCGAGGCACGCGACGAGCGCCCCCAGCGCGCCAACTCGAAACCACCCGTCACGCCACATGTCTCGCTCCTCCGTTTACCGTTGTTCTCGTCACTCGTCCTCCAGCGCGAACGCGCCGTACTCGAAGGTCAGCACGTATTGCCGGCCGCAGCAGTCGATGCGGTCCCCGGACTTTGCCGTGTCCGCGAGCACGATCGCGCGCACGCAGCCGGGGCACGACACCCTGTGCGCGACCGTCGCCGACCACCCCTCCCCCGCCTCCCTCAGCCTGAGGGAGAAGCCGGCTCAGTTGGGGCAGTCCACGAGGTCGCCGGGTCGCGCGCCCGCGGGCACCGGCACCTCCTCGCCGCAGTCGGGGCAGCGGACCGTCGCCACCGTCAGAGGCCCAGCAGCCGTTGCAGGCGGCCGCGGTCGAAGCCCGAGACCACGTCGTCGCCCACGATGATCACCGGGAGCGCCGTGCGCCCGGTGCGGGCGACCAACTCCTCGCCCGCGGCCGGATCCTCCGTGACGTTCTTCGCCTCGAACGGGATCCCCTTCTGCGAAAGAAACTCTCTCGCGAGGTGGCAGGCCCCTCACGTCGGCGAGTAGTAGACCGTGACCTTCGGCGTGCCCGTCATGCGTGCCGCTCCACGAGCCAGGTGCCCGCGGCGGCACCGAGGCCGGCGCCGATGGCGATACCGGCCGTGAACCCTGCGATGAGCACGAGTCCGAACCCGCCGCACTGGACCACTGCGTACGGCACGAGGACCGAAAGGAAGACCACGGCAGCCTGCAGGGCTCCTACCATCCCCGGGGGTGCCGACCAGCGCGCGCGGACCGGTGCCACGACCAGCATCGGCACGAGCCCGTAGATCAGGCCGGCGACCGCGTAGGCCGTCGGCGTCGGCAGCGCCGCGGTGAGGACGTCACGGCAGAGCGCGGCGATCGCGTCGTAGGGCAGAAGCACCGCGAGGATCACGGAGACCACGAACGCCAGGCCTCCCGCGGGAGCCGCGCGGCGCCAGCCACCGGGCGCGGCGAGCGCGCCACGCGCCTCCTCCCACCAGATGCGCCGGGCGAGCCGCCGCCCGACCGCCCAGCTGGGCTCCACGAACGACAACGCTCCGAGGGCGGCCCACGCCGCGGCCAGCCCCGCGACGTGATCCCGGCACGCGGCACACCCGTCGAGATGGACGTCGATCTCGGTGGGCCGGGGGGCGCCCTCCAGGAACGCGTCAACATAGCGCGCACGGACGGTCTCGCAGTCCATCGCTCATCAGGGGAAACGCAGCCCTCGGTCTGGTGTTACATGCCGACCGAAATCCCGCGCACGCGTGCCCGAGTCGTCCGGGCGCTGGGCGCTTGAACACGGACGCTGCCGACGCGGTACACTTTTCCGGTGACGTGCCCGTGAGACCCTGACCCCGCCGGCGGTCCGCCGGCCCAGCGCGAGCCATGGTGACCCCGCCAACGGACGACGAGCTGATGGCGCGCGCCAGCGCCGACGACCAGCGCGCCTTCGCCGAGCTCTACGAGCGCCACCGCCGCGTGGTCTTCACGTTCCTCCTGCACGTCACGGGCGCGCGCCAGGTCGCTGAGGACCTGCTCCAGGAAACCTTCCTCCGCGTCTGGCGCGGCCGCGCGGGGTACCGTGCGTCGGGCGAGTTTCGCGCGTGGCTCTTCACCATCGCGCGGCGCCTCGCCGTGGACCGCTTCCGACGGCAGGGCCTCGTGTGGGAGGACGACCCGGCCGCGCTCGAGACGGCGGTATCCGTGGACGCGCCGGACCGCCGGGCGGAGGCCAGGGACGAGCTCGCCAGGCTGCAACGCGCGCTCGACCAGCTCCCGCCCGCGCAGCGCGAGGTCGTCCTGCTCGCGCGACTCGTCGGCGCGGGAGCCGAGGAGATCGCGTGGGTCACGGGCTCGACGCCGGGCGCCGTGCGCGTCCAGCTCCACCGCGCGCTCCGGCGCCTGCGCGCCCTCCTCGACGGATGATCCGGACGGCGTGCCGAGCGGCTTCGTTCGCGCATGCCGTGTCGGTGGTATGCTCGGTGCTGAGTTGGCGACTCGCGATGAACATCTCGCGGCGGACCTTGTTCCTGGGCGCGCCGCTCGTGCTCCTGGCGCCGCGTCGGCTCTACGCGCAGCCGGACCTGGGACGCGAACACCGTCCCGTGATAGACACGCCGAGCCTGGCGGAAGATCCGAGCGCCGTGCCGCTGCAGGTCTCGGTGAACCATCCGATGGAACCCGAGCACTTCATCCGGTCGATTGAGATTCGGCTGGACAGCGACCCGGTGCCGTACAAGGGGACGTTCCTCTTCACGCCCGCTAATGGCCAAGCCGCCGTTGCGTTCCACATGCGCTCGGGAGCCGGCGGCGTACTCAAAGTCACCGCCGAGTGCTCGCGACACGGGCGCTTCGTCGCGACCAAGGAGACCCGGGTGACCGAAGGCGGATGCGCCGGGCCTCCAGACATGACCCGCGACCGTCTCGGCGCCCCGCGGATCCGTCTGCCCGAGTCAATCAGGCCCGGCGAGATCGTGCACGTCCGTGCCAAGATCGACCATAACTCCTACACCGGCTTAATCCTGAAAAGTGGGCAGTACGTCCGCGAGGCGCCGGAGTTCTACGTCAAGCAGATGCTCGTCTTCTTCGACGACCAGAAGGTCAGCGAGTTCCAGATGACGTCGGCCGTGAGCGCGAACCCGCTGATCCGCTTTCCGCTCAGGGTGCCCGGCCGCGGAATGCTCCGCGTCGTGTTCGTCAACAGCGAGGGCCAGCGGTGGGAGGTCGCTCAGCGGATCCAGGCGTGAGGGCCCTTCACTGCGCGC
>JBOHQB010000365.1:0-2859 GCA_050731995.1 Candidatus Rokuibacteriota bacterium | reverse complement strand
ACGCCGGCAAGGGCGCGGCGATCGGCGCCGCGACGGGCGCGCTCTTCGGCGGGATGCGGCGCCGCGACGATATGGCGGCGCAGCAGCAGCAGTACGATCAGGCCATGGCCCAGCAGCAGGCGGCGATGGCCCAGGGCAGCTCGACCTACAACCGCGCGCTCGGCGCCTGCATGGCCGGGCGCGGCTACACCGTGAGATAGTCATGAAAAAGTGCGTGTCGGTTGGTGTCGTCATCGTTCTTGCGGTCGCTTTTGCCCCGGCGTCGCGGCCGGTCTCGGCGCAGCAGAAGCTCGACGGCTCGGTGCCGATCCTCTGCGCCGCGATGGAGGTCCTCGAGTGCGACGCGGGTGGAGAGTGTCAGCGGCGCGGCGCCGAGGCCGCGAACCTCCCACCGTTCTTGAAGATCGACTTCAAGGCCAAGACGATCGCCACGGTCGACGGCAGCCGCAACGCGCCGATCCACAACGTGGAGCGCGTCGACGGCCAGGTCGTCCTGCACGGTGGGCAGGAGGGACGCGGCTGGAGCGCGGTGATCACCTCGGCCACCGGCAAGCTATCCGCGAGCGTCGTGGTCGCGGGCGGGGCCTTCGTGATCTTTGGCGCCTGCACGGCGCCGTGAGCCCTTGACGGAGAGGACGACGATGACGAAGCGTCTCGTACTGGCGGTCTCGCTGAGTCTCGGGTTGGGGTGTCTCGCCGGGTGCGGGGCGTCGAGCTCCGGCGGCTGGACGAAGCCGGGCATGACCGAGCAGCAGCTCGGCCGCGACACGATGGAGTGCCTCAGCGATTCGAGCTTCATGGTGCCGGGAGGCGCCATGAGCCCGGGCCCCCGTGAGTCCGTCGATCAGGATCGCTACCGCCGCTGCATGGGGGAGCGCGGCTACACGGCCGGGCCGCCGAAGTAGTCGCGAGTCTGTCGTGACCGAGTTCAAGAGACTGACCTACGAAGTCCTCGCGGTGGGCGAGGAGTTCGTCTCCGACGAGCACCTCGTCACGCCGGAGGACGTCGAGACGTACGCGTTCGCGGTCGACGACCGCCATCCGTGGTTCTTCGGCGAATCGCCCTTCGGTGGACCGGTGGCACATCCGACGCTCCTCGGCAATCAGGCCCTGCGCCTGCGCCACAGCAAGTACGTCGTGCTCGCGGGCCTGCACGCCAAGATGGAGTTCCAGTTCTTGGTCCCCGTCCGGCCCGGGATGCGCGTCCGCTCGCGCGGGCGCGTGATCGACAAGTACGAGCGACGCGGCAAGCCGTACATGGTCACCGAGTTCGTCACCGAGGACGAGAACGGCACGCTGCTCGTCCGCGGGCAGTTCACCCAGATGCTGTTCAGGGACTAGGAGACGGAGATGGCTCTCGCCGCGGAGGCGATCACGGTCGGCCAGAAGCTGCCGAGCCTCACGAAGGAGGTCTCGCAGCGAAGGATTGACGCCTACTCCGGCGTGCGCCCGCGATCCATCCACACGGACGAGGCGTGGGCCCGCGCGAAGGGGTTCCGCGTGCCGCTCGCGCAAGGGATGATGTCCACGGCCTACGTCTCGGAGATGATGACGAGCTTCCTCGGCGCCGGGTTCGTCGAGGGCGGCGGCATGTCGGTGACCTTCACCAAGCCCGTCTACGCCGGCGACCGCCTGACCGTGCGCGGCGTGGTGACGGACAAGCGCACGGAGAACGGTGCGACGCGCGTGGTCGTCGAGGTCTGGTGCGAGAACCAGCACGGCGAGAAGACCATGGTCGGCAGCGCCAGCGGCCTCCTCCGCTGACGGCCGCCCGGCATCGCGCGCGGCTGCTCGGTGTCTACGTCGGGCTCGCGCCGTTCTTGCTGATCGCGCTGTTTCCCCTCGTCGTGATGGTCATCACCGCGTTCAAGAATGAGCAGGACCTCTACAGCCTGCGGTTCCCGCTCTGGTTCCACCAGCCGCCGACGCTGAAGCACTTCCGCCTGCTCTTCACCCAGACGTGGTTCGGCACCTGGCTCGTGAACACGGCGATGGTGTCGGTCTGGGTGGTCGCGATCACGCTGGCCACGTCGCTGCCCGCGGCCTACGCGCTCGCCCGGCTGCGCCTGCCGGGCGCCCACACGACCGGTCTCGTGATCTTCATGACCTACCTCGTGCCCCCGATCTTCCTCTTCATTCCGCTGGCGTCCGTCGTGGGGTGGCTCGACCTGATGGACTCGTGGTGGGCCCTCGTCGTCCTCTACCCGACCTTCACCATCCCGTTCTGCACGTGGCTGATGATCGGCTTCCTGCGCGCCGTGCCGCTGGAGATCGAGGAGGCCGCCTGGATCGACGGCTGCGGGATCGTGAGCGGCCTGTGGCGCGTGGTCCTGCCGCTGAGCCTGCCGGGCATCGCGACGACGGCGATCTTCGCCTTCACGCTTTCCATGCACGAGTACCTCTACGCCGTCGTCTTCGCGTCGCCCGTCGAGCAGAAGGTCGTCACGGTGGGACTGCCGACGATGCTGATCCGTGGCGATATTTATTTCTGGGGCGCGCTGATGGCGGGTGCGCTGCTCGTCGGCCTGCCGACGGCGATCGCCTTCAACGCCGTGCTGGAGCGGTTCGTCCGCGGGCTGACGGGCGTCGGCGACTCGTACTGACCACGCGCGCGGTCAGCGCACCTTGCCCCGCGCGGCGACCGGCCATGTGACCTCGAGGCGCCCCTTCCGGATCCCGTAGACCTCGTCGACCATGTTCGAGACGACGCAGCAGTGGTTGGGGATCACGTGCACGACATCGCCCACCCTGGGGCGCTCGTGACACTCCGAGAGGTCGATGATCGCGTGCTCCTCGGAGAGACTGGGCACCTGCGCCTCGGGATATTCCACGACGTGGCCGAAGCCCTTCATCCCGTAC
>JBOHQB010000364.1:0-14377 GCA_050731995.1 Candidatus Rokuibacteriota bacterium | reverse complement strand
GTCCAGAAGGGCGTGTTGTTCGGCGCCCGCCAGGCGCGGTAGAGCTCCGCGTCCGGACGGAACGCCGTCACCGCCATCCAGTAGAAGGGGAAGAGCGTGACGACCACGAACGCGGTCAGCGGGACGTAGAAGTACACCCACTTCTTCCAGCGGGCGCCCTCGATCATCCCCGTGCCGGAGCCGCCGCGGCCGGCCATCAGGCGCCCTCCACCCGGCGGATGTACCAGAGCTGCACGACGACGATGATGAAGAGCAGCGGGAACATCGCGAGCGATATCGCGGCCCCCTGCCCGAGGAGGCCGGTGTTGATCCCGATCTGGTAGGCGTAGGTGGCGAAGACGTGGGTGGCATTCGCGGGACCGCCCCCGGTGAGCACGTAGACGAGCTGGAAGTCGGCGAAGGTCTGGATCACCGAGAAGAGCGTCACCACCATGGTCACCGGCAGGAGCAGCGGCCACGTGATGCGCCAGAAGCGCTGCCACGCGCTGGCCCCGTCGATGGCCGCCGCCTCGTGGAGCTCGGGGTTGACCGTCTGGAGCCCGGCCAGGAGCGTGATCGCGTAGAACGGCATGCCCCGCCAGACGTTCACGATGATCACGGAGCCCAGCGCGAGCGTGGGATCGGTGAGCCAGCCGATGCGCGTCTCGATGAGACCGAGCTTGAAGAGCGACCAGTTGAACACGCTGAACGTGGGGTCGAACATCCACTTCCAGGCGAAGGTCGAGAGCACCGTCGGCACGATGAACGGGAGCAGCATCGAGGCCCGGACGAGGCGCTTGCCGCGGAAGTGGCGGTTGAGCAGCAGGGCCAGCCACATCCCGAATGTGAGCTTGCCGACGGTCGCGACGGCGGTGTAGACGCACGTGTTGACCGCCACGCGCTGGAAGATCGTGTCGTTCCAGGCCTTGACGTAGTTGGCCAGCCCCTGGAAGACGCCCGGATCGCCGACGGTGGCGCTGGTCAACGAGAGCCAGACGCCGCGCGCGAACGGGTAGGCGATGAAGAGGCCGAGCAGCACGAGGGTGGGCAGGAGTAGCAGCGTGCCCAGGACGCGCTGGTCCTCGAGCTGGCGGGAGAGGAATCCCTCGCGCGGCAGCGTCCGGACGGGTGCGGCGAGGCGGGCCGTGGCCTGGCCCGCCCCGGTCGCACCCCCGGCGATCGGCTTCACCCTGACCGCCCCCGGGTCAGGCGTAGATCTTCTTCAGCTCGGAGTCCGCCCACTTGACCGCGTCCTCGGGCGTCATGCCCTGGATGGCCTTGGCGTACATGTCCGTGATGATGTACTTCGACTCGACCTCGGAGGCCGCGCGGTTCGGCGAGCCGGCATAGCCGTAGAGTCGGAAGGCCCGGGCCGCGGTGCGGTATGGCAGCATCACCGGGTCCTGGTCCCACATCTTGTGCTTCTCCCAGTCCGTGGTCGACCCGACGCTGAAGCCGCGCTGGGCGACGAACCAGGGATCGAAGGCCTCCTTGCCGTGGAGCCACCGGAGGAAGTCCTTCGCCAGCTTCTGGTTCTTCGAGTAGCTCATCACGGCGTGGCTGAACGGCGCGTGCAGGTGGAACGTACCCGCCGGCCCGGCCGGGTTCGGGGCGTGGAGGATGTCGGTGTGCATCAGCGCGCCCTTCTCCGTCTTGTACTTCTCCTTGTTGCGCAGCGACTCGACGTAGATGGAGGCGCCGTTGATGGTGGCCGAGATCGTGCCGGACAGGAAGGCGCGGTTGTTGTTGCTGTCGTCCCACGCCAGGCCGCCCTCGTCGCAGGCGTCCTTCCAGAAGCCGACCGCGAACTTCACCGACTCGAGCGTCTCCTTCGAGTTGATGGCGACGGTCTTGCCGTCCTTCTCGACCTCCTTGCCACCCCACGACCACATGAAGGCGTACCAGAAGACCGGCGCATCCCCGAACGTGTGGCCGGCCGTCTGGCCGATCGGGTATCCCTTTGCCTTGAGCTTCTTGCCCACCTCGCGATACTGCTGCCACGTCTTCGGAAACTCCTTGGCGCCGACCTCTTCGAAGAGCGACTTCCGGTAGGCGATCTGGCCGCCGATGATCGCGTGCGGGACGGCGCGCCAGACCTTGCCGACCTTGCACAGCTCGGTCATCGCCGGATAGAACCCTCCCTGCGCCTTGCCGATGGCCTCGGCCACGTCGCTCACGTCGACGAGGTTCTTCTCGTAGAGGTGGGGCCAGTTCTTCAGGACGTGGATGATGTCGGCGCCGCTCCCCGACTGGATGGCCGCCGTGATCCGCGCCTGGAGGTCGTTCGCGTTGATGCGCTCGAGCGTGATCTCCGCGCCGAGCGCCTTGGAGGCCTCCGGCATCTGCTTCTGCAGCACCTCGTCGGCGGCGGGGACGAAGTCGTTCCAGCGAAGGATGTGCAGCTTCGTTCCCTGCGCGAACGCCGGCGCCCGCCCCGCGGCGAGGATCCCCTCGATCCCGGTGGACGCGGCCACGGCCGCGGCGCCGCCGACCTTCACGAACTGCCGTCGATTCATTTCGTTCGCAGCCATGCGTGACTCCTCCTTGAGCGGATCAACGGGGGCTAAACGTCCGAGAAAAGTGACGAATTCATATCACCGGACCGTCGGGGTGTCAATCGGCAATCCCCCGGGGCGCCCCACGTCAGGAGCGGGCAGACGCGGGGGCGAGGGCGGCCGGCAGCGGGCGCGGCGCGCGGAAGGTGAAGGCGAGCACGACCGCCATCGCGCCGATGGCGAACGAGCCCATGAAGAGCCACGCGTAACTGCCGAGCCCGTCGTAAATAAAGCCGCCGGCCCACGCGCCGAGACCCATGCCGAGCGTCGAGACGAGGAACACCGCGCCGTACGCCGAGCCCATGACCTTCTCACCGAAGTACTCGCGGGTGACGAGCGCGTAGATCGGCATGACGGCGCCGTACGCGACACCGAAGACGAGCGCCAGCGCGTAGAACGCGCCGGCGTCGCGCGCGAACAGGTAGAGCGAGCCGATGACGGCCTGCAGCGCGAGCCCCGCGATGAGCGTCGGCTTCGCGCCGAACCGGTCCGCGATGAGTCCGCCGCCCACGCGGCCCGCGATGGACGCCAGCCCCGAGACGCCGAACGCGGTCGCCGCAGTCATCGCCGCGACACCCTGGTCGGTCGCGTGCGTCACCATGTGGAAGATGGGTCCGGAGTGCGCGGCGCAGCAGGCGAAGTGGGTCAGCGCGATCGCCCAGAACTGCGGCGCCGCCAGCACTTGCCGAGGCGTGTACTCGCGCGCCGGCGCCGCCGCGCCGCCCGCCGCGACGGCACCGACCGCGGACGGCTGCTCGCGGAGCACGAGGGCCAGCGGGACGACGACGAGCCACGCGAGGTCACCGACGACGAGCATCGCGACCCGCCAGTCCCATGCGGAGGTCAGCGCGCGCACCAGCGGAGCGATCACCAGCATGCCGATCCCGTTGCCGGACGAGACGAGCGCGACCGCCAGGCCGCGCTGCACGGTGAACCACTTCGTCACCGTGGAGGTGAGCGGCGCGTAGAAGGCGCCGACGGCGAAGCCCACCATGACGCCGAACGCGACGTAAAAGTGCCAGAGCGCCTGCGCTTGACTCGCCAGGACGAGCCCGGCCCCGAGGAGCGCCCCGCCGCCGAGCACGACGCCGCGCGTGCCGATCCGATCCGAGAGCGAGCCCCAGACGAACGAGCCGAGCCCCATCGCGATCCAGTTGAGCAGGGCAACGGTGGAGATCGCGCCCCGGCTCCAGCCGGTGGACTCCTCGATAGGCTTGAGGAACACGCCGAGCGAGAACATCGCGCCCAGCCCCATGCCGAGGATCGTCGCCGACACGCCGACGATCACCCAGCCGTAGAACACGCGGCGCTGCGTCATGAGCGAAACCTACGATAGCATGGCGGTCGACACCATGACCGCCGTGTGGCCGCTCCTCGGACCGGTGCTGGCGTTCGCCGTGGTCACCGCGGCGGCGCTCGCGCTCCGTCGGGGGCTGTTGAACGGCGCGCGACGCTGGGCCGGCGCCCCGGTGGGCCAGAGTCCGGTCCTGCGCGGTGTGCGCGGGCCGTCGGCGCTCTGGTGCGTCGTCCTCGGTCTCGCGGCCGCCGTCGCGATCGCGGACCTGCCGGACCGATACGCCGCGCCGCTACGCACCCTGCTCGAAGCCCTGGTGATCCTCTCGATCACCGTGACGCTCGCCGGCGTGCTCGCGTCCTTCGTGGCCGCCGCCAGCGAGCGGAGGGGCCTCGGCCTCGGCGTGACCGGCTTCGCGCAGACGTCGGTGCGGCTGGTGGTGTTCAGCGTCGGCGTGCTCGTGCTCCTCTCCTCGCTCGGCATCCAGGTGGCGCCGCTCGTCGCCGCGCTCGGGATCGGCGGCCTCGCCGTGGCGCTCGCGCTCCAGGACACCCTCGGCAACGTCTTCGCGGTCCTGCACCTGCTCACGGACCGCCCGATCCGGATCGGCGACTGGGTGAAGATCGCCGACGCGGTCGAGGGCCGGGTCGAGGACATCGGCTGGCGCTCGACGCGGATCCGCACGCTTGCCGGCATCGTCGTCGCGGTCCCCAACAAGCGCGTGGCCGAGTCGATCGTGGTCAACTACGACCTGCCCGAGTCGCGCATGGCGTCCACGGTCGTCGTGCGCGTGGCGCTCGCCTCGGACCCCGACCTGGTGGAGGCCGTCCTCATCGACGAGGCGCGCCGCGCGGTCGGCGCCGTCGACGGGCTCCTCGCGGAGCCCGCGCCCTCCGTGCAGCTCGCGAGCGTCGGCGACCTGACGCTCGACTTCGTCGTCCTCGTGTGGATCCGGCGTTTCCCCGACCAGCTCCTTATCCAGCACGAGCTGCGCAAGCGGTTTCTCCGGCGCCTCCGGGCCGAGGGGATCGCGCTGACGCTGCGCCCCGCGCCGTTGGTCTAGACGTTCGCCGGGGTCTGCGCGGCGAGGATCAGGACGAGGATCCCGTGACGCTGACTCACTCGGCGCGCGCGGCGAAGCGCGCCTGGACGGCGCGGAGGTCCTCCTCGGTGTCCACGCCGATCGTGTGCTCGTCGGTCTCGACGACGACGATCGGGATGCCGTGCTCGAGGAATCGGAGCTGCTCGAGACGCTCCGTCAGCTCGAGGGGAGAGGGTGGCAGGCGGTGGTAGGCGTCCAGCGCCGCGCGCGTGTACGCGTAGAGGCCGACGTGCTTGAAGCGGGGCACGCCCCGTCCGTCGCGGTCGTACGGAATCGGGTGCCTGGAGAAGTAGAGCGCGCGCCCCTCGACGTCGCAGACGACCTTGTTGACGTTCGGGTTGTCGGCCTCCTCGGGCAGAAGGCGGATCCGGAGCGTGGTCACCTGCGTCTCCGGCCGCTCCAGGAACGGCCCGACGAGCAGCGCGACGTGGCGGGCGGTGACGAACGGCTCGTCCCCCTGGATGTTGACGTACACGTCGGCGGCGCGCGTCTGCGCGATCTCCCAGACGCGGTCCGTCCCCGACGGGTGGTCCGCCGACGTCATGATGGCGGGCACTCCGAACCCGCGGCACGCGGCGACGACCTCGTCGGCGTCGGTCGCGACGAGCACCTCCGAGAGGTCGGGCGCGCGGCGCGCCGCCTCGTACACGTGGACGACCAGCGGCTTGCCGGCAATCTCCCGCAGCACCTTGCGCGGAAGCCGCGTCGACGCGAGGCGCGCGGGAATGACGCCGAGGGCCGTGAGGGCCACGCGGTGTCCGGCTCAGCCGAAGGCGCGCAGCGTGCGGAGCAGCGACGCCTTCGGATTTCCGTCCTCGCCCGGCGCGAAGGGGACGATCACGGGCTGGCCGAGCCCGGCGCCGACGAAGTCCGCGATGCGCGCGCGGCAGAACGCTTCGTCGCCGACGACGCCGAGCGCGTCCAGCACGCGCGGCGTGAGCTGCCTCACGGCGCCGGCGCGGTCGCCCGACTTCCACGCGGCCTGGAGCGCGTCCACCTCCGGGCCGAATCCGGCGGCGCGGAAGAACGACGCGTACACGTCCACGGTGGCGTAGCCGGTGATGTCGCGCGCCAGCGTCGCGCGCGCCGGCCCTGGCGTGTCGGTCACGCAGACGCGGACGAACGAGGCGATCTCGAAGGCGTCGAGGGTTCGCCCCGCGCGGCGGGCGCCCGCCGCGAGGTGCTCGATCGAGGCGGGGACGGTCTCGGGCCCGATCCAGTTCAGGACGACGCCGTCCGCGATCTCGCCGGCGAGCTCCAGCATCTCCGGCCCGAGCGCGGCGAGGACGATCCGCACCGGCGCCGTCGTGGTCGCCGGGGCCCCGGTGAGACGGAAGTTCTTCGCACGGTAGAACTTCCCGTCGAAGTTGACCCGCTCGCCGGCCACGACGAGCCGGATGATTTGCACGGCCTCGCGGATCTGCTGCAGCGAGGCCTGAAAGGGCAGCCCGTGCCAGTCGCCGACGATGACCCGGCTCGAGAGGCCGAGGCCGAGCAGCACGCGGCCCGGCGCCCAGTGGTTCAGGCTCGCCGCGCTCATTCCGAGGAGGACGGGCGTGCGGGTCTGCACGGGCACGACCGCCGAGCCGACGTGGAGCCGCTCGGTGTGCGTGGCGATCAGCGTCATGAGGCTGACCGCGTCGTAGCCGCCGGCCTCGCCGACCCATGCGGCGTGGTAACCGCGCGCCTCGGCCTCGCGCGCGACGGCGACGAACTCGGCCGTCGGCAGCCGCGTGAAGGGCGAGAGCACGATGCCGAGACTCATCGGGCGCCGGTCTCGACGGCGTCGCGCGCCGGGGTCATGGGGCCGCAGTATAGTCGACGCTGAGGCCGGCGACGATCGCGGCGTTCGGCAGGCGCCGGAAGACCTCGGGCGAGATCCTGATCTTCGACGAGCGGCTGCCGCCGCCGAGGATGATCCAGGGGAACGCCATCAGCTTCTCGCACACGTAGATCGGCAGCTCCGGCGGCAGCGCGAAGACCGTCACGCCCCCGATCAGCATGCCGGTGACCGCGCGCGTCTCCTCGGCCGTCGCGAACGAGAGCTTCGGCGCGTTCATGAGCCGGCGGACGGCGTGGTTGACGTCGAGCCGGGTTGTCGCCTTCACGACGCACGCCGCGTACTGCCGGGGCTCCTTCTTCGAGGCGACGATGATCGTGTTGGCCGACTGCTCGAGCGGCGTCCCGTAGCGCTCGCAGTACTGGGCGGTGTCGGCGAACGCCGGGTCGATCTCGTGCAGCTCGTACGGGACGCCGAGGTCCGTGAGGATTCGGGCGACCCGCTGCTCGATGCTGTCGGGGACGGCGTGCTCGGTCACGGGATTCTAGTGTACGTTATCGCTCATGCTGAACAGGATCGGCATCATCGGGGCGGGCGCGATCGGGTGTGTGGTCGGCGGGCTGCTCACGAAGGCGGGGCACGACGTGACGCTGATCGACCAGTGGCCCGAGCACGTCGAGGCGATGCGGCAGCAAGGCCTGCGCCTCTCCGGCGCGATCGACGACGTGACGGTGAAGGTCCGGGCGCTCCACCTGCACGAGGCGCAGCGGATCACCGAGCCCTTCGACGCGGCCTTCATCGCGGTGAAGTCCTACGACACGGAATGGGCGACGGCGCTCGCCGTCCGCCATCTGGCCGAGCCCGACGGCGTCGTCGTGGACTTCCAGAACGGCATCAACGACGAGCGCGTCGCGGCCGTCGCCGGCCGCCACCGGACGCTCGGCTGCGTGATCCTGATCGGCGCGGGCCTCTATGAGCCCGGGCACGCCCTCCGGACCGACGCGGGCAAGTCCGGCTTCAAGATCGGCGAGCTCGACGGCCGCGACACCGAGCGCGCGCGGGTGCTCGCGCGGCTCATGAGCGCGGTGGCGGAGACGCAGGTCACGACCAATCTCTGGGGCGAGCGGTGGTCGAAGCTGGCCCTCAACTGCATGGCCAACCCGCTCGCGGGGCTGAGCGGGCTCGGGACCGCCGAGGTGCGGACGGACCCGGGCACGCGGCGGCTCATGGTGATGATCGGCGCCGAGGCGATCCGCGTCGGCCGCGCGTGCGGCCACGAGATCGAGCCGATCTTCGGCATCACCGCGCAGCGCTTCGTCGACGCCGCCGAGGGGCGCGGTCTGGCCGAGGTCGAGGCGGACATCAGCCGTGACGCCGGGACGCGCTCCGGCGGGCGGCCCTCCATGCTCCAGGACGTCATGCGCGGGCGCCGGACGGAGGTGGACTATCTGAACGGCTACGTCGTCGAGCAGGGCGCGCGCGTGGGTGTCGCGACGCCGCTCAACACCGCGGTCGTCGCCGCGGTCAAGGCCTTCCCCGTCGGCGCGATCACGCCGGACCCATCCAACCTGGCACCCCTCCTCGCGATGCTCCCGCGGTGACGGTGCGGCGGCTCAGGGCCGACGAGACGGCGCTGCTCAAATCGCTTCGTCTCCGTTCGCTCGCCGAATCGCCCGACTCCTTCGCCAATTCGTTCGCCGACGCCAACGCGAAGCCCGACTCGTACTGGCAGGAGATGACGCGTTCGGTCACCGAGCCGGCCCGCCACGCGATGTTCGTCGCCGAGGAGGGGACGGCGCCGGTCGGGCTCGCGTTCGGTCTGGTCGACCGCGACCCCCCGGAGGCGGCGCACCTGGGCGGCATGTGGGTCGACCCCGCCACCCGCGGCCGGGGCGTCGGCCGGGCGCTCGCGGACGCGGTCCTCGCCTGGGCGCGCGAGCGGGGCTTCGTCCACGTCGTGCTGTGGGTGACGGAGGGCAACGACGAGGCGATCGCGCTCTACAAGCGGCTCGGGTTCGCGCGGACGGGCCGCCTCGATCGGCTGCAGTCGAACCCGGACCGCGCGGTGTTCGAGATGACGCTCGGCCTGGTGACGCAGCCTCGGGCCTCGTGACCGCGGCCGCCGTCGTCCGTGGCGCCTCGCGCCCACCCGACACGACCTACGGCATCTGCTCGGACCTCAGGGGGGGCGAGGCCCAGGCCGCGGCGACGACGCTGTGGGACCATCTGGAGCGACGCTACGGGCTCGCGGAGGCGCGGGCGGCGATCCGTCCGCACGTGTCGTATCTCGTCGGCGAGGTGACCGGCGGGCCGGTGCAGGTCGAGGCGCTCTCGACGCGCGTCGCCGCGGCCGCATCCGGCATCGCGCCGGTCGAGATCGAGATCGGCGGAGTCGGAGTCTTCGACGGTCCGGCCCCGGCGCTGTACCTGCGCGTGGTTCGGAGCGAGCCGCTCCTCCGCACCCACGCCGCGATCCTCGGGGCGACGCGCGACGCCTTCACGTCGATCTGGCCCTACTACCTTCCGGACGCCTGGACGCCCCACGTGACGCTCGCGCTGCGGGACCTTGCGCCCGATTGCGTCGCCGACGTCCGTGCCGATCTCGATGCGCGCGCGCGCGAGCGAGGGACGCGGCTCGAAGCCGTGGACTTTGTGCACGTCGTCTTCCCGCGCCACGTTTACCTGGGCCGGTGCATGTTCGGCGGCGAGGCGGCACGATGAGGCTCGTGCCCGAGCTGGTCCTCACGGACGGAGGCTGGCGCGAGGGGAGCGCCGTCGCGATCACCGACGGGCGCGTCGCCGCCGTCCTGCCGGCCGGAGCGCCGCAGCCCGGCGACGTGGCGCTGCCGGGCAGGGCGCTCTTGCCCGGCACGATCAACGCGCACTGCCATACCTTCCAGTCGCTCTTGCGCGGCCTCGGCGACGACCTCGACTTCATGGGCTGGCGCGACCGGGTGCTGTACCCGTTCTCGGAGCGGCTCGACCGCGAGGGGATCGCGCTCGGGGCGGTCTTCGCCTTCGCCGAGATGCTGCTCCACGGCGCCACGACGTGCGTGGATTTCTTCTATCTACAAGACGGGGGCAACGAGAACGCGGAAGCCGTCATCGAGGCCGCGCGAGGCGTCGGCATCCGGCTCGTCCTCGCGCGCGCCATGTACGACTGGGAGGGCGCGCCGCGCCGGTATCGCGAAACGCCCGACGAGGCGGCGCGGCGCACGCGAGAGCTGATCGCGCGCCACCGTCACGACCCGACCGTCACCGTGCAGCCCGCGCCGCACAGCCCGCACGGCGCGTCGCCCGCGATGATCCGGGCGGGGTGGGAAGTCGCGGAGGAGGCGGAGACGCCGTTCCACATCCACGTGGCGGAAGGGCGCTACGAGGGCGAGCGGACGCTCAGGGAGCACGGCGCCACGCCGATCCGTCACCTCGACCGGCTGGGCGTCCTCGGCCCGCGGACGATCGGCGTCCACTGCGTCTGGCTCGACGACGAGGAGATCGCGCTCATGGGCGCGCGCGGCGCGGCGCTCGCGTACTGCCCGTCATCGAACATGTTCCTGGGCGACGGGATCACGCGCGTGCCCGAGATGCTCCGCGCGGGTGTGCGGGTCGGCCTCGGCACCGACGGCGGCTGCACGAACAACCGGCTGTCGGTTTTCGAAGAGATGCGGATGTGCTCACTGCTCCAGCGCGTGCGTCTCCTCGACGGCACGGCACTCGACGCCGCCACGGCATTCCGGCTCGGCACCGCGTCGGGGGCGCAGATCCTCGGTCTCGAGGCGGGCGCGATCGCGCCCGGCCGACTCGCCGACCTCGTCGCCGTGGACCTCGGCCACGCCTCGCTCCACCCGCGGAACGATCTCCTGGCCTCCGTCGTATACGCGATGTCCCACCAGGCCGTGAGCGACGTCTGGGTTAACGGGCGACGCGTGGTGGAGGCGGGGCGGCTCACGACGGTCGATCAACGCGAGCTGCTGGCGCGCGTGGGGGCGCTGACGAAGGGGTGGCGGGTTTGAGCGGGCAGCCTAGCGCTGCTTGAAGGGGACGACGGAAGAGTCGCGCTGGGGCGGCGCCGGGGCCTCGGCCGGCCGAGACTTGGTCATCCGGCAGTGGCCCTCGAAGAGGACCCCTTCCTCGACGACGACGACCGGCGCCTCGACGTCGCCGAAGACGCGGGCGTTGCCCCGCAGCTCGACGCGCTCGCTGCCGAGCACGTTGCCGACGACCTCGCCGCTGATGAGGACGATACCCGCCCGGATCGTGGCGTTGACGACGCCCTTTTCACCGACGATGAGCGTGTCGTTGGAGACGATCTCGCCCTTGATCTTGCCGTTCAGCATGACCGTCCCGCTGAACGTGTACTTGCCCTCGATCTCCGAGGACTCGTCGATGAAGGCGGTGAGGTCGGAGCCCTTGACCTTGCCGCGGCCGTTTTTCTTCCACAGCATGGCGCAGCCCTATGCCGGCCGGATTACCGGACGGTCTGCTGCTGCCCGGCGCGCTTGTCCTCGATGAGGTAGACCGGGCGCGTGCCCGCTGCCGGGGCCTGTTCGTTGATCTTCTCCACGTTGCCGTTGAAGAAGCCGCCCTTGGAGATGACGAGCGAGTCCGTCTTGATGTTGCCGCTGACGCGGCCCGTCGTCGTGATCTCGACGTTGCCGGTCGCCGTCATGTTGCCGTCGTAGTGGCCCATGATGATGGCGTCCACCGTCTCGACGTTGGCGTTGACGACGCCCTTCTCCCCGATGACGAGCTTGCCGCCCACGCGGATCTCGCCGCCGATCTCGCACTCGATCTGGATGGAGTCCGCGATCTCGAACTTGCCCTCGATCTTGGCGGTCTCGCCGACGATCGTGAGCAGGGTGACCGCCTCGGCGCCATTGCCGTTGATGGGCGCGGCCTGAGCGGCCTGCTTCTGGGGCTCCTTGCGTCCGAGCATTGCGGCCTCCTTAAGGCGCGGGGGACTCTCGGCTGTCTGCCGCGGCCTGACGCCGCGTACGGGTTCAGCGTTCAGGGAGGCCAGATGTAGCACCGGGTACGCGGGGTGTCAACCCCTTCGCGCACCCCTTCGCGCCGGGCCGAGTGGCGTCGCCAGACGTCGTACTCGGCCCCTCAGACGGAAGGCTTCAAGCGGCGACGGCGGTCAGATAACCGGTGACGGGCACCAGGCGCTTGGCAGTCGGATCCACGCCGCGCGCGAACTCTTCCAGGGTGACCGCACCGAGGAGCGGCGGTGCGCCGACCGGGCCGACCAGGCAGATGGTCGGCAGGCGCGACCCTTCCAACTCGACGAGAATCGCGGCAACGGGCCACTCCTCCTCCCGGCCGTTCGCGAGCCGCACGCGGCGGACGCCGACGCGCGCGCAGCCGAGCGCGTCCACGATGTCGCGCGGCAGCGTCGTGTAGGTCGCGCCCGTGTCGACGAGAAGATCGACGGTTCGTCGCCGTGAGGGGGTCCGTATGTTCCCGACGGTTGCCGCGACGCGGAACGTTCCCACGAGGGGATACTACGCCTTCACGCCTGAGCCCGACAACGTCGCCGGGATGATACGGTTATTAGAAGGAGCGGATGAGGCGCTCGACCCGCTCGTCGTGGGACTGGAACGGGTCCTTGCAGAGGATGGTCTCGCGCTCCGGGTCGTTCAGTTTCAGATAGACCCAGTCCACGCGGTAGTCCTTGCCCTTCAGATTGGCCTGGCGGATGAACTCGCCGCGAAGACGCGCGCGCGTCGTCTGGGGCGGCATGTGCTTGGCCTGCTCGATCGTCTCGTCGTCCGTGATCCGGTCCACCATGCCGGCGTTGACGAGCTTGTAGTACACGCCGCGGTCCGGCCGGATGTCGTGGTACTGCAGATCGAGCAGCGAGATCTTCGGATCACGCCACGTGAGCCGGTACCGGTTCATGTACTGCTCCAACCACTGCCGCTTGATCACCCAGTCGAGCTCGCGGTCCAGCTGCATCGGGTCGGTCGACAGCGCCTCGAGGATCGCCGTCCAGCGCGCGAGCACGTCCTTCGTGGCAGGGTCGGCGCTGATGGAGTCCACGTAGCGGGCGGCGTACTCGAGGTACTCGAGCTGGAGCTGCAGGGCCGAGATCGAGCGCCCGTCCTTGAGCTTGACCGTCTCCTTCAGCGTCGGGTCGTGCGAGATATCGCGGATCGCCTGCACCGGCGACTGCAGCGAATAGTCACGGTCGAAGAATCCGTCCTCGATCATGTCCAGCACGAGCGCGGTCGTGCCGATCTTCAGATAGGTCGCGACCTCGGACATGTTCGAGTCGCCGACGATGACGTGCAGCCTCCGGTACCGCTCGGCGTCCGCGTGCGGCTCGTCGCGCGTGTTGATGATCGAGCGAGAAGACGTCGTGGCGCCCGAAATTTCCTGACAAATATGCTGAGCCCTCTGGCTCAAGCAATAGTGAAATCCTCTTGGCGTCTGGAGCACCTTCCCCGCGCCCGCGAAGATCTGTCGGGTGACGAAGAAGGGAATGAGCGCTTCGGCGAGCCGCTGGAACGACACGTCGCGGCTGACCAGATAGTTTTCGTGGCAGCCGTACGAGTTGCCGGCCGAGTCGGTGTTGTTCTTGAACAATAGAATGTTGCCGGAGATGCCGTCTTCCCGCAGGCGCTTCTCGGCCTGGTGGAGAAGGTCCTCCACGATCCTCTCGCCCGCCTTGTCGTGGATGACGAGCTCGGCGACGTCGTCGCACTCGGGGGTGGCGTACTCGGGGTGGAAGCCCGTGTCCAGGTAGAGCCGGGCGCCGTTTTCCAGGAATACGTTGGCGTTCCGGGCGCCGGGGATGACTTTTTCGAAAAGGTAACGCGCCACATTGTCCGGCGACAGCCGGCGCTGCCCGTTGAGCGTGCAGGTGAGGCCGTACTCGTTCTCGAGGCCGAAGATCCGGCGCTTCATCCGGCCCTCAGCCTAGCACGGCTCAGCGCGCCGTGCCCAGCAGCTGACTCAGGGCCTCGGCGGGGATGCGGCGGAACTTCCGCCGCTCCTTGCTGCGGTCGAGGACTGCCACCTCGAGGTCGCGCTCGGTGAGCGTCTTGTTCTGCGTCACGGTGAGCGCGCGGAACCCAATCTGGAGCGCGTCGTCGAGGCCGAGATTCTCCCGGTAGTGGTCCTTCAGGAAGCGGCGGATCTCGTCGGCCTGGCCGCCCATCGCGGCATAGTCGTGCTCGTCCTCGATCGTGCCGTCGTAGAGGATATGGTAGATCTCGTTGCGGCCGCCGTTGCTGTCGCCCACCTCGGCGACCAGGACCTCGACCTCGAACGGCTTGATGTCCTGCGTGAAGATGTTGCCGAGCGCCTGCGAGTAGGCGTTGGCGAGCGCCTTGGCGGTCACGTCGCCGCGGCTGTAGGAGTACCCCTTCACGTCCGCGTGGCGGATGCCGGCGATTCGCAGGTTCTCGAACTCGTTGTACTTGCCCACGCCGGCGAACGCGATCCGGTCGTAGATCTCCGAGACCTTGTGCAACAGCGTGGAGGGGTTCTCGGCGACGAGCAGGATGCCGTCGCGATACTCGAGCGTGACGATGGACCGGCCGCGCGCGATGCCCTTGCGGGCGTACTCGGCCTTGTCCTTCATCATCTGCTCCGGGCTGAAGTAGTAGGGCAGGGGCATGGCTCAGTTCCCCTGCTCGTTGCGGGTGCGGTCGGCAAGGATC
>JBOHQB010000363.1:0-2580 GCA_050731995.1 Candidatus Rokuibacteriota bacterium | reverse complement strand
GGCCAGACCCAGCACCGGCATCACGGGCGCGCCGCAGCCGACGACGCTGCATGGTCCGGTGGAGAGTCCGAGCGCGCCCGCGATCACGCCGAACGCGCCGCCCTGGCGTCCGGCGGCGACGCGCCATCCGCTCACGTGCCGTCCGCCGCGCGCCTCTCGCCAGAGCGCCCAGTAGACGGCAATCAGCAGCGCGAGCCCGGCGAAGCGCACGAGGTCGAGCCCGTCCACGGCGAAGCCCCACTCCGGCGCGCCGTACGGCCCGTCGGCGGTGAACCAGAAAACGGCGACACGCGTCAGGAAATCGAGCTTCTGCGACCACGGCACGTCGGAGGCGAGGTACTCGGGCAGGCGCTTGAGCCACGGGTTGAAGGCGAAGTACGTCCACGGCTTCCTGACGGCGGCGAGGACGAGGGGAGGCAGCAGGACGTTCGAGGCGAACACCCCGACCGTGACGGCGGCGACCACCCAGGGTCGTTCGCCGACCGCGCGCCCGATGCCGCGCCCGACGCGTGTCACGCCCGCCCACGCGCGTCTCACGCTGCGGATTATACGCGCACCCCGCCTTGACTTTCCCGTGGCGCGGTGTTACGAAAACGCCTGAATTCCCACGCGGTAAACTTCGTTCGACACTTCCAACGGAGGGACAGGCCTATGGCAGGTGAAGTCGACCGCAGGAGCTTCCTGAGCGCGCTGGGCGTCAGCGTGGGCGCCTCGATGGTCGCGTTGCCGGGGGTGCTGCCCTCGGTCGGCGTCGCCCACGCGCAGGGGCAGCCCAAGGGCACCATTCCCACGACCCCGTTCAAGATCGGCCACATGACCTTCTTCACCGGTCCGGCCGCCGTGCTCGGCGAGCCGATGTACAAGGGCCAGCTGCTCGCGGCGGAGGAGATCAACGAGCAGGGCGGCCTGCTCGGCAAGCGCAAGATCGAGGTCCTCAAGGCGGACGAGGCCGCCGGCACCGACGCCAACGTCAAGGAGCTCCGGCGCCTCAAGCTCTCGGAGAAGATCGACTTCTTCTGCGGCATCACGTCGTCGGGCAACACGCCGGCGCTCGGCCCCGTCGCGGAAGAGCTGAAGATGCTCACGATGTTCATCGACGGCTGCACCGACTTCCTGTGGGACAAGGCGGTGCCGAACCCGCACTACATCTTCCGGCTCACCAACATGCAGTCGGCCGACGGCGTGACGTGTGCCGTCGCGGCCGCGCAGACGTGGCCGAAGGTGAAGAAGATCGCCCACATCCACCCGGACTACTCCTATGGGCGCAACGCGTTCGACCACTTTACGATCGTCTTCAAAAAGCTGATGCCGCACGCGGAGAACGTCTCCGAGGCCTGGCCGAAGCTCGGAACGACCGACTTCTCCTCGCACATCACGAAGACGATCGCGGCCAAGCCCGACCTGATCGTCTCCTCGGTGTGGGGCGGCGACTACGTCGCGATGTACAAGCAGGCGATCCGCTACGGCATGTTCCAGAAGGCGAAGTTCGCCAGCATGATCGCGTTCGGCGTCGCGCCGCACGCGATCGGCAAGGACCATCCCGAGGGCGTCATCGCCGGCGTGCACTCGAACTATCACTTCACGCACCCGAGCGGTGACAAGTGGCCGTACAACAAGACCTTCGTCGAGAAGTACCACAAGAAATTCGCCGAGTATCCGAACTTCCAGGCGGAGGGCGGATATACGGCGACCTACATGCTCAAGGCCGCCGTCGAGAAGGCCAACAAGCTCGCCGGCGGCTGGCCGGACGATGATGCGATCATCGCGATGTTCGAGGGCATGATGCTCGCCGGGCCGGGCGGCTACGTGTACATCCGGCCAGACAACCATCAAGGCTACAAGGACGCGGTGACCGGTTTCAGCAAGAACGTGCCGGAGTATCCGTTCCCGATCCTCGATCCGGCGCGCATCATCACGATCCCGATCCGGAACATCACGGCGCCTCCGGGCTGGCCCAAGGGGGAGCCGACGTCGACCTACACCTGGATCGACAAGACCTGGCCGGTGGTCGCGATGGCGGCGGAGCCCACGAAAGCCGCTGCGCCACGTCCGGCCGCGCCTCAGGGCGCCCCGGCTGCACCGAAGAAGTAGCGAGAGACATACGCGAGGGGCGGGAGGCTGGCGTCGGCCTCCCGTCCTTCTTCCCATCGTGGAGTTGGTCTCCGTCCGTATCGCCGTTGCCGTGGGGTTGCTCGTCGCACTCGTGTCCCTTCCGGCCCACGCGGGGCACGAGATGTCGTTCTATCCCTCGTTCTATCCCCAGGAGATCAAGCTCGAGGTGATGGAGCCCGCCGTCGCGGCGCGACTCCTCGCCAAGAGCCAGATCCAGGGCTACGTCGGGCCCGATCCCTTCGCCGCCGCGGTCCCGCCCGCGCACGTCGCGTATGTCGAGTCGCTCGACGCATGGGTCGTCCTCACCTTCACGCGGCCGGCGGGCGATCCGGCGCCGCGCTGCGCGGCGGCGGCGCGCGTCGCGCGCGCGCTCGGGGCCACGAAGGGCGCCATCACGGTCCATCCGTATCCGGTCACGCCCTGGCACGCCGACTTCTTCCAGCACGCGGATCTGGCGGAGGCCGCGCT
>JBOHQB010000362.1:0-2591 GCA_050731995.1 Candidatus Rokuibacteriota bacterium | reverse complement strand
AACTCGGCGCGAATGGGGTCCACGCGCGCGAACGCGGCGTCGAGATCCCCGAGCGCCAGATGGTTCGCGGCGAGGTTCAACTCGGCGTTGGCGCGGATCTCCTGGTCGCCGATCTCCTGCGCGAGCGCAGCGGCCCGCCGGTTCTCCCCGAGCGCCGCGGGGTGCGCGCCGATCTCGGCGAGGCACCAGCCGAGCGTGTTCTGGCAGCGCGTCTTCCACGCCCGGTCGCCGATCTTGTCGCACAGCTCGACCGCGTCGCGCAGCAACGCGACCGAGCGTCCGTAGTCGCCGAGGCCGCAGGTGGCCTTGCCGAGGAACCACTGCGGCAGCACGACGAGATTCGGTAGCCGGCGCCGCTGGCCCACCTCACGGGCGGCCGCGAAGAGCGGCGCCGCGCGCCTGAAGTCACCACGCCAGTCGAGCAGGATGCCGTGGAAGAACTGCGTGACGGCGCGTAACTCCTCGCTCCCGGAGCGCTCTGCGATGGCGCTGGCGGCCTCGCTGAGTCGCTCCGCCGCGTCGAGCTCGCCGAGCGTCTGGTGCAAGAAGCCGTCGTTGGCGACGCCGAGCGCCTCGGCGACGACGAAGCCGTTCGCCCGCGCCAGCGCTCCGGCCTGCTCGAGCACGCGCCGCGCCTCGGGGTAGGCGTGGGCCCAGGTGAAGCTGTGGCCGGCGTGCCCGAGGTCGATCGCACGGGCCTGTGGCTCGGACGCGGCGTCGGCGGCGCGCACGAACGCTTCGCCCGAGGCGCGAAACGCGCTGGTCAGCAGCGAGGCCATTCCAATCAGCTCCTCCAGCTCCTGGCGGTGCGGACCCAGGTCGGAGTTGCCGAGCCGATCGACGATCGCGAGCCCCGCGCGGGCGTGCTCGATCACGGCGTGGTTCGCGTAGGCCTCCGCCGCCTTGCGCGCGGCGAGCGTGTGGTAGGTGAGCGCGTGCTTCCAATCCTCGCCGCGGGTGAAGTGCAGGGCCAGCGTCTCGTAGTGCTCCGGCAGCCGGTCGGCGTAGAGCTCCTCGATGGCCGTCCCGATCACGCGGTGGAGTCGTCGCCGCTGCTCGAGCAGCACGCTCTCGTAGGCGACGTCGTGCACGAGCGCGTGCTTGAACATGTAGGCGAGCTCGGGGTGGGCAGCCTTCTCGTAGATGATCTCGAGCGCGCGCAGCTCGTGCACCAGGTGGGGGACCCGATCGCCGACCTCGCTCACGCGTGCAAGGAGCCGGAGCGCGAACTCGCGGCCGATGATGGACGCCATCTGGAGCGCGCGCTTCGGGTCGTCGTCGAGCCGGTCGATGCGAGCCATGAGGACGCCATGGATGCTGTCCGGCACCGCGAGCTCGGCGAGCGCGCGGCCGAGCGCCACCCGATCGCCGTCGCGCCGCAGCGACCCGTCCTCGAGGAGCGACTTGGTCACCTCCTCGACGAAGAGCGCGTTCCCGTCGGCTTTGCGTGCGATGAGCGCGGCAACTTCGGGCGGCAGCGTGTCGACGCCGAGGACGGCACCCGCGACGCGGGCCATCTCCGCGTCAGAGAGCGGCTGGACGAGCACGCGCACGTGGTAGCTGCGGTCGCCGAGGACGTGACGGTAGCCCGGCCGATAGGAGCACACGAGCAGCGCGCGCGCCGCCGGCACGACGTCGGCGAGGAACGTGAGGTATTCCTCGGACGCCGGGTCGATCCAATGCAGGTCCTCGATGACGACGACGAGCGGCCGGACGCGGGCCATCTCGACGGTGAGCGCCTTCAGGGCACGGAAGGTCTCGGCCCGGGCGTGACGCTGTCGAGCGTCGCGACCGTGTCGTCCCCCGGAGGGAGCGCGAGGAGCTGCCGGACGAACGGCACCGTCCAGGCGGCGTCCGGCCCGAGTGGAGCGACCGCGGCGTCGACCTTCGCCGCGGCCGCCGCCTCGTCGTCGCGGTCCTCGATGCCGAAGGTCCGGCGAAGCGCGTCGGCAACGGGCAGGAACGCGGTGGTGGTGCCATACGACGCGCAGCGACCCTCGACCCACGTGTGCGGCTCGTCGCCGAGCCGGCGGCGGAACTCGTAGAGGAGCCGCGACTTGCCGATCCCGGCTTCGCCAACGACGAACGCGACCTGGCCGTGTCCGGCGCGCGCGGCGTCGAAGGCGTCGCGGAGCGTCCCGAGCTCCCGCACGCGGCCCGCCAGAGCCGTGAGGCCCTGGTCCATGAGTGCGTCGATCCGTCCCTGTGCGGCCCGCTCGCCCGTCACCTCGAAGACGCCGACGAGCTCCGTCTTCCCCTTGAGGGTCCGGCGGCCGAGGTCGCGCGTCTCGAAGAAACCGGCGGTGAGCCGCTGCGTCGCCTCGGAAACGACCACGCCGCCCGGCGGCGCGAGCTCCTGGAGCCGTGCGGCCAGATTCGTCGTGTCGCCGATCGCGGTGTACTCCATGCGCAGGTCGTTACCGATGCGGCCGACGACGACGAGACCGGTGTGGATGCCGATGCGGACCTGCAGGTCCACCTGGCACGTGCCGCGCAGCTCCTCGCGGCAGGCGGCGAGGGCGCGCTGGATCGCGAGCGCCGCCGTCACGGCGCGCCGCGGGGCGTCCTCGAGCGCGAGAGGTGCCCCGAAG
>JBOHQB010000361.1:0-13732 GCA_050731995.1 Candidatus Rokuibacteriota bacterium | reverse complement strand
ATCCAATTCTCCTTGTTCTCCCGCCGAGGATATCACGCCGCCCGACAATGCCCGGCGTACGGCCGGGCGACGCCCAACTCCCGTTTTTTCTTGACCCCCCCTAGATTCTGCGTGCTAGAGTGCGCCTCACCACAATATATGGGAGGTATGCGTATGTTGTCTGAAACCCGCCCGGCCAAGGCTGGTACCTGGACCGAACCCGCCCTGCGCGTGCTCCGAGAGCGCTATCTGCTGCGCAAGGACGGTCAGGTGGCCGAGACGCCGGAGGAAATGTGCTGGCGGGTTGCGGTGTCGATCGCCGCGGGCGAGGCCCGGTACGGACGGAGCCCGGCCGCTGTCCATGAGGTCGCCACGGCCTTCTACGACATCATCGTCGACGGTGACTTCGTTCCCAACTCGCCGACCCTGATGAACGCGGGCAAGGGCAACGGTCTGCAGTACTCCGCCTGCTACGTGCTGCCGGTCGGAGACTCGATGGAGGAGATTTTCGACTCGGTGAAGGCGGCCGCGATCATCCACAAGTCGGGAGGCGGCACCGGCTTCGCCTTCTCGCGGCTCCGCCCGAAGGACGACCTCGTGGCCTCCACCGGCGGCCGCGCGTCGGGGCCCGTGTCCTTCCTGCGTGTCTTCAACGGGGCGACCGAGGCGGTGAAGCAGGGCGGCACCCGTCGGGGGGCCAACATGGGGATCCTCCGGGTCGATCACCCGGACATCCTCGAGTTCATCGACTGCAAGCTCGACGGCGGGATCACCAACTTCAACATTTCGGTGGCGGCGACCGAGACGTTCATGGAGGCGCTGGCGCGGGGGGAGGACTACGACCTGGTCAACCCGCACAGCAAGCGGGTGACGGACCGGCTCTCCGCCCGCGAGATCTTTCAGCGGATGGTGCGCGCGGCATGGCGGACCGGCGACCCGGGCATGGTGTTCATCGACCGAATCAACGCGAGCCCGGCCAATCCGACCCCCGACATCGGGCTGATCGAGGCGACCAACCCGTGCGTTACCGGCGACACACTCATCTACACCGCGAGCGGATTGATCCGTGCTGACGTGCTCGCAGCCAGTGAGCCCGTCGATCTCGTCCTTGATTCGCGGTTCGACGCAGGTGAGTGGGGTCCCGCAGCCGGGGTGTTCGAGACCGGAACCAAGCCGGTGTCCCGGCTGGTCACCGAGGAGGGCTACGAACTGCGGCTGACCTCCGATCATCGTGTCATGACCTCGCGAGGCTGGCGACCGGCCGGGGAGCTCCAGCCTGGCGACCGTTTGCACATCGTGAACCGGAAGGGCGGTTTCGGGCAAACGGGGTCGCTCGCGGAGGGTCGCATTCTCGGGTGGCTCATCGGCGACGGTGAAATCCATGCCAAAAAGGGCATCGTCCTGCACTTCTTCGGCGAGGAGAAGCGCGACGTCGCGCCAGTGTTCGCCGACCATTTCAACACGCTCCTGGACGGCCAGCATCGGGTTTCGATCCTGGACATCGCTGGACGGGATGAGGCCCGCGTGGCTTCGGCGCGCGTCGGACAGGTCCTGCTCGCGCGATACGGGCTCACGCCCGAGACGAAGCTTGCCGGAATCCCGGCTGGCATCTTCGCGGGGTCGGAGGAGATGCAGCGCGGTTTTCTCCAGGCGCTTGTGACCGCCGACGGTCATGTCGCCGGGAACACGGCCAAAGGCGTTTCGGTCCGCCTGACGTCGATTTCTCTGCCACTTCTCAAGGATGTGCAGCGACTGCTCCTCAACTTTGGGATCGCGTCGCGTATCTACGCGGATCGGCACCCGGAGCGCACCTCGGCGCTTCCGGACGGACGAGGAGGCCTCAAGGAGTACCAGTGCCAGGCCGACCACGACCTCGTCATCGGGCGCGACAACATCGACGTCTTTGCGACGGAAATCGGGTTTCTGTCCGCCGCGAAGCAGGGACACCTGCGGCGCCTGCTAGCCTCGTACACGCGTGGACCGTACCGCGAGACCTTTCTTGCGCGGTTCAAGACGCTCATCCCGGAGGGCGTCGAGTGTGTGTACGACGTAAAGGAACCCTTCACCCACAGCTTCGTTGCGAATGGAATCGTCGTGCATAACTGCGGCGAGCAGCCGCTCCTGCCCAACGAGGCGTGTAATCTGGGCTCCCTGAACGTCGCCAAGTTTGCGCGGCGGAGCGAGGACGGCGACCTGTCGATCGACTGGGACGAGATGGAACGGGTGGTCCGTCTCTCCGTGCGGTTCCTCGACGATGTGATCGAGATGAACCCGTATCCGCTGCCGGAGATCAACGAGACGGTCAAGGCCAATCGCCGGATCGGCCTGGGCATCATGGGCTGGGCGGACCTGCTCTTCACCCTGGGCATCCCGTACGACAGCCAGGAGGCGATCGACCTCGCCGAGCGGCTCATGTCGTTCGTGAAGGACAAGGCGCACGACCAGTCGGCCAAGCTCGCGGAAGAGCGCGGGCCGTTCCCGAACTGGAGCCGGTCGATCTACAAGAACATCCGGCCCATGCGGAACTCGACGGTCACGACGATCGCTCCGACCGGTACGATCTCGATGATCGCCGGCTGCTCGTCCGGGATCGAGCCGATCTTCGCGCTCGCCTTCCAGCACCGGGTCAAGCAGCCGGAAGGGGAGCGGGTCCTCACCTTCGTCAACGAGACCTTCGAGCGGCTGGCCAAGGAGCAGGGGTTCTATTCAGACGCGCTCATGCAGGAGGTCGCCCGCCGCGGCACGCTGCACGGAATCCCCGGGGTGCCGGAGCCGGCCCAGCGCGTCTTCAAGACCTCCCACGACGTCGCCTTCGAGTGGCATGTCCGCCACCAAGCCGCGTTCCAGCGCTACACGGACAACGGCGTGTCGAAGACAATCAACCTGCCGAACAGCGCGACCGAGGACGACGTGGCCGCCGCCTATCAGCTCGCGTGGGACGCGGGCTGCCTCGGCATCACGGTCTTCCGAGACGGCTGCAAGGGCGAGCAGGTCCTCAACGTCGGCATCAAGGACAAGCCTTCGGCGCAGCTGCCGACGAGCGGCCCGGTGGTGATCAAGCCGCGGCCTCACAGTCTCAAGGGCGCGACGTACCGCATGGAGACGCCGATCGGCACGGCCTTCATCACGGTCAACGAGACGCCAGAGGGCGAGCCCTTCGAGGTCTTCACGCAAGTGGGCAAGGGCGGGTCGGACACGATGGCCGTGGCCGAAGCCCTCGGAAGACTGATTTCACTCGTATTGAGGCTGCCTTCGCCCCTGTCGGCGCATCGACGGCTCGAAGAGGTTATCAGCCAGTTGTCGCGGATTGGCGGTGCCCAGGCGACCGGTTTCGGCAAGTCCAAGGTCCTGTCGCTTCCGGACGCGCTGGCACGCACGCTCGCCGAGCACATCGGGCAGGTGCAGGCCAATGGCGACGCGCGGACACCGCCACAGCACTCGGACGCGCGGCGGGTCGGTGACCTGTGCAAGGAGTGCGGCCAGGCGACCCTGGTCTACGAAGAAGGCTGCAAGAAGTGCGTGTCGTGCGGCTACACGGAGTGCTAGCGGAGGCGGCTGGAATCGCGCCGTGTTCTCGGGGGGCACGTACGACGACGTCGCGCGCTGGCTGCTGAACTTTCTGCTCTCGCACGCCAAGCGCGAGCATCCGCGCGTGGAGGTCGTCTTCGAGGCAGGTGGCGCGCGCGACGGGGTGTCCTACGCGGCCCGGTTGATCCTCGACGGGCGCTCGACATCGGTGATCGAGCTCGACTACGCGGACGTCGCAGCCCACCGCGGCGATCTGGCGTGGTGCCGCGCGATGGCCGAGCGCACGCGGCAGGCGGCGCGCGGGCTCCTGACCGCCGTCGCCTAGGAAGCGGCCGCGCGGTGGTCCTCCCGCGCTGGATCCGGCCCGGTGACGTCAACGGCTTTCTCGGCCTCGCCCTCGACAACGTCACCCAGCTCGTCGTCCTCTCTGGCCTCCTGATTGGTGTCTTCGGCTTTCCCCCGGGCTCGTTCTGGGCCAAGACGCCGCCGATCTCACGGGCGACGCGGCCGCGGGCTATGCGGCGCTGCTCGTGCTCGGCAACGGCTTCATCCTCACCGCCGTGCTCTGGGGCTCGGCGCTCGTGTTCATCATCGAGCGGCGGCTCGCGCCCGCAGCCGCCATCTGGGCCACGGCGAGCGCGGCGACGCTGTTCGGCATGATCCACTCGCCGCATCCCTCCGGCGCCTTTGTTCTGGCCGTGGTCGCCGGCCGCGGCTGGCATCTCCGGGCGCCTGGCGGGCGCCTACGGCGTGCTCGCCGTGCTCTGCCTCGCCGCGCGCGGCCGGGGCGGTGAGCGCGGCTGAGGCGCCTTTCGCCCCGCCGCCGATGCCGCTAAGATCGAGGCGCTCGTCATGACCGGGAGGAGGTCCCCATGAATATCGCGAGCGTCCTCGCCAGCAAAGGGGTCAGGGTCGTCACGATCGGCCCGGACGCGAGCATTCGCCAGGCGCTCGCGCTCCTCGCCGAGCACAACATCGGCGCCGTGGTCGTCGTGGACGCGGTGAACCGGCCGGTGGGCATCCTCTCGGAGCGCGACATCGTCCGCGCCGCCGCGCGTGACGAGCAGCTCTTCGACGGCCGGATCTCGGCCATCATGACGCGCCAGGTGATCCTCGGGAGCCCGTCGGACGATCTCGTCTCGGTCGGCCGCACGATGACCGAGCGCCGGATCCGACACCTGCCCATCGTGGACGGGGGCATGCTCGTCGGCATCGTCTCGATCGGGGACGTCGTCAAGGCGCAGCGGGACCGCTACCAGGGCGAGGTGGACACCCTGCAGCTGCAGCTCCTGGAGGCCGAGCCGCCGGAAGGCGCGCCCGGCCGGTGATGGGCCGGCCGGGGACCGCCGCGCAGCCGCTCCGCGCGGCGATCGTCGGGGCGGGGCCGACCGGGTACTACGCCGTCGAGCACCTCTTCCGCCAGACGGGGCTGGTCGTCGAGGTGGATATGTTCGACCGTCTGCCCACGCCCTACGGCCTCGTACGCGCGGGCGTCGCGCCGGACCACCAGAAGATCAAGTCGGTGACGGCCGCCTTCGACCGGATCGCGGCGACACCGGGCTTCAGATTCTTCGGCGGCGTCGAGCTCGGCAAGGACCTCTCGGTCGAGGACCTGCGCCTGCACTATCACCAGATCCTGTACGCGACGGGCGCGCAGACGGACCGGCGGATGGGCATTCCGGGGGAGGATCTGCTCGGCAGCCATCCCGCGACCGAGTTCGTCGCCTGGTACAACGGCCACCCCGACTACCGCGACTACCAGTTCGACCTCACGTGCGAGCGGGCCGCAGTCGTCGGGGTGGGCAACGTCGCGGCCGACGTGGCCCGCATCCTGTGCCGCACCGCGGACGAGCTGGCGCGGACGGATATCGCGGACTACGCCCTCGAGGCGCTCGCCGAGAGTCGGATCAAGGAGGTCGTCCTGCTGGGTCGTCGCGGACCGGCGCAGGCCGCGTTCACGAATCCCGAGATCAAGGAGCTCGGCGAGCTCGCCGACGCCGACGTCGAGACGCTCACCGAGGAGGTCGAGCTCGATCCGCAGAGCCGGGCCGCGCTCGCGCGAAGCCCGGACCGCGCGACGCAAAAGAAGGTGGAGATCCTGGCGTCCTACGCGCGGCGACCTCCCTCGCAGAAGTCGCGCCGGCTCATCGTCCGCTTCCTCGTCTCGCCCGTCGAATTGCACGGCGACTCGACGGGGCGGCTCGCGTCCATGCGGCTCGTGCGGAACCGGCTCGTCGCGACCGACACGGGCACGCTCCAGCCGAAGCCCACGGACCGCTTCGAGGATCTCGCCGTGGGCCTCGTGTTCCGCTCGGTCGGCTACCGCGGCGTGCCGCTCCCCGGCGTGCCGTTCCACGACGCGTGGGGCGTGATCCTGAACGACAAGGGGCGCGTGCTCGACCCCGACACGCGGAAGCCGCTTCCCGGTGAGTACACGGCCGGCTGGATCAAGCGCGGCCCGACCGGAGTCATCGGCACGAACAAGCCCGACGCCGGCGAGACCGTGGCGGGCATGGTGGAGGACGTCGCCGCCGGGCGGACCCTGGCGCCGGCGCAGCCGTCCGCCGAGGCCGCGGAGGACCTCGTCCGCCTCCGCCAGCCGAAGTTCATCTCGTATCCGGATTGGCTTCGACTGAACGAGCTCGAGGTGGCCCGCGGCCGGGCGGCGGGCCGGCCCCGGATCAAGCTGACGCGCGTCGAGGACATGCTGGCGGCGCTCGGTCGGTGACGGGGCGGCGACGATTCGGGCGCCGGGGAACCGGGCCGCCGCCTCCGGCGATTCCCCCGACGAGGGAATATGCGCTTGACCGTGTTCGCGGGGCGAGTGTCTAATGACTCGCTGCGTTGTGAATACCATCACGAAGTCAGGGAGGAGGCGTCATGAGGGCGTTCGGAAAGTCGCTGGCTGTCCTTGCCGCGACCGCGACGTTGGTCGTCGGTGCCGCCGCGTCCACGGCGTGGGCGCAGGGCGAGTGGGTGGCGCCGGCCGACGCGAAGAAGAAGCCGAACCCCGTGAAGGGCGTCGGCAACGCCAAGAAGACCATCGAGACCAACTGCGTGACCTGCCACGGTGCGGGAGGCAAGGGCGACGGGCTCGCGGCCGCGACGCTGCCGCCGCCGAAGCCGGCGGACTGGACCTCGGCCAAGGTCGCGAAAGAGTCGGACGGCGAGCTGTTCTGGAAGATCGAGAACGGCCGCGGCGCGATGCCGCCGTGGAAGCACCTCGCCGAGAAGGACCGCTGGGAAATCGTCAACTACATCCGCACGCTGCAAAAGAAGTAGCGGCGCCCCGCCGGGCCTCCGGCGGGGCGTAGCCGTCTGAGCGGGCATGCGCCTGGCGACGATCGATCTCGGCACCAATACCGTCCGGCTGCTGATTGCCGACGTCGAGCCCGGCCGACCGGGATGGCGGACCGTCGAGCAGGGCCAGCGGGTCACGCGCCTCGGCGAGGGGCTCGCCGACTCGGGTCGGCTCGGCGAGGCGCCCCGCGCCCGTACGCGCGCGACGGTCGTCGAGTACGTGGAGCTCGCGCGGCGTCAGGGCGCGGCGCGCGTCCGCATCGTGGCGACCAGCGCGGTGCGGGAGGCGGTCAACGGCGCGGACTTCGCGCGAGGTCTGGAGGCGGCGACGGGGGAGCGCGTGTCCGTCGTCAGCGGCGACGAGGAGGCGCGCCTCACGCTTTACGGGATTCTGCATGGCCTGCCGACCACGCGCGGCGCCATGCTCGCGTTCGACATCGGCGGCGGCAGCACGGAGTACATCCTCGCGCGCGCCGGCGCGCTGGCCGCGTCGACCAGCCTGAGGCTCGGCGTGGTCCCGCTCGCCGAGCGCTTCCCGTTCGCCGACGGTGTCGAGCCGTCCCGCTTCGCGGCGCTGCGCGGGGAGATCCGCGCGCGGCTGGCCCGCGACCTGCCCGTCGCCCTCCGGGACGCCCGGGCCGACCGGCTCGTCGGGACGGCCGGCACGGTCACGACGCTCGCCGCGCTCGACCTCGGACTCACGACTTACGACGCGACGCGCGTCCAGGGACATGCGCTCACGCGGACCGCCGTCGAGTGTCAGCTGGCCCGGCTCGGCGCGCTGCCCGCGGCGGCCCGCGCCGCCCTGCCGTGCCTCGAGCCGGGCCGTGCCGATCTCATCCTGCCGGGCACGGCCATCGTGCTCGAGACCATGACCCTCGCATCGGCGGACGTCCTGACGGTGAGTGACTTCGGTCTGCGGGAGGGGATCCTGGTAGAGGCCGCGCTCGGATAGGTGCGGCGCCGGTTTGACACAACCGCGGGCCACCTCTATTCTAAATGGTCAAGTATGGATGAGATCGCAGTCTTGGTGCTCAATGCCACGTTTGAGCCGCTGCATTTCACCAACGGCCGTCGCGCAATCACTCTGCTCCTGGCCGGTAAAGCCGAATCGGTGGAGGCGTCGCCCCGCGTCGTCAGGTCGCCCTCGGTAGCGTTTGTGCTTCCGGCGGTGATCCGACTCGCGGTGTTCATACGCAAGCCGTTCGTCGACCGCGTCGCCTTCAACAAGAAGAACATCCTGCGTCGCGACGGCTACACCTGCCAGTACTGCAACCGCCGCGGCGAGCGTCTCACCGTCGACCACATCGTCCCGCGCTCCCGGGGCGGCGGCACCGCCTGGACGAACGTCGTCGCGGCCTGCCTGCGCTGCAACCTCCGGAAGGGCAACCGGCCGCCCGAAGAGGTCGGCATGCGGCTCCTGCGCGAGCCCGTCCACCCGAAGTTCGTCTTCACCACGCACATGCTGCGCCACCCGCACGCGCACTCGCTCCTGGACTCGTGGCGGAAGTACCTCGTCGCGGTTCCGACGCCCTCCTGACCGCGCCCGCGGCGTTCCGGCTGTCCTCGGACTACGAGGCCCGCGGCGACCAGCCGCGCGCCATCGAGGATCTGACCCGGTTCGTCCGCGCCGGCCGGCCCCACGTCGTGCTCCGGGGCGTCACGGGCTCGGGCAAGACCTACACGATGGCGAACCTGATCGCCGCCGTGAGGCGGCCGACGCTCGTGCTCTCGCCGAACAAGACGCTCGCCGCCCAGCTCTTCGGTGAGTTCCGCGCCTTCTTCCCGGACAACGCGGTCGAGTACTTCGTCTCGTACTACGACTACTACCAGCCCGAGGCCTATATTCCTCAGTCGGACACCTACATCGAGAAGGACGCGCTGGTCAACGACGAGATCGACCGGATGCGCCACTCGGCGACGCGCTCCCTGCTGGAGCGGCGCGACGTCATCGTGGTGGCCTCGGTGTCGTGCATCTACGGGATCGGCGCGCCGGAGACGTACCGGGAGATGCACCTGCCCCTGCGCGAGGGGGACGTGCTCGATCGCGACGCCATCATCCGGCGGCTCGTCGCGGTCCAGTACGAGCGGAACGACTACGACTTCCACCGTGGCACCTTCCGGGTGCGCGGCGACGTCGTGGAGATCTTTCCCGCCAACGAGGAGTCGCTCGCCCTGCGCGTAGAGCTGTTCGGCGACGTGGTGGACGCCATCCATCGTATCGATCCGCTCAAGGGGGCGGTGCTCGAGCGCCTCCCCGAGATCCACGTCTATCCCGCGAGCCACTACGTCACGCCGGCCGAGCAGCTCGAGCGCGCGATCGCGACCGTCCAGGAGGAGCTCGGCGAGCGCCTGGGGTTCTTGAAGGGACGGGGGCGGCTCCTCGAGGCGCAGCGGCTCGAGCAGCGGACGCTCTTCGACATCGAGATGCTCCGTGAGCTTGGCTACTGCCATGGCATCGAGAACTACTCGCGCCACCTCACCGGCCGCCGTCCGGGCGAGCCGCCGCCGGTGCTGATCGACTATCTCCCGGACGACGCGCTCGTGATCATCGACGAGAGCCACGTGGCGGTCCCGCAGGTGAGGGGCATGTACTTCGGCGACCGCTCGCGCAAGGAGACCCTGGTCGAATACGGCTTTCGGCTGCCCTCGGCGTTCGACAATCGCCCGCTCACGTTCGAGGAGTTCCGGCGCCTCGCGAAGCAGACCGTGTACGTCTCGGCGACCCCGAGCGAGTACGAGGTGCGCCTGGCGGCGGACGCGATCGCCGAGCAGGTGATCCGCCCGACCGGCCTCATGGATCCGCGAATCACCGTGCGGCCCGCGGGCGAGCAGGTGGACGACCTGCTCGCCGAGATCCGCGCGCGCGCCGACCGTGACGAGCGTGTGCTGGTCACGACGCTCACCAAGCGGATGGCCGAGGATCTCACCGAGTACTACCAGCAGCTCGGCCTCCGCGTGCGCTATCTGCACTCGGACATCGACACGCTCGATCGGGTCGCCCTCATCCGGGATCTGCGGCTGGGAAAATTCGACGCGCTCATCGGGATCAACCTCCTGCGCGAGGGGCTCGACATCCCGGAGGTCTCGCTCGTCGCGATCCTCGACGCCGACAAGGAGGGATATCTCCGATCGGGCACCTCGCTGATCCAGACGGCGGGGCGCGCCTCGCGGCACGTCAACGGCGAGGTAATCATGTACGCCGACCGCTTGACGGAGTCGATGGCCGAGACGCTGCGCGAGACCGAGCGGCGGCGCGTGCTCCAGGAGGCGTACAACGCCGAGCACGGCATCACGCCCGAAACGATTCGCTCCACCATCCGTGAGCTGCTGCAGACGGTGTACGAGCGCGACTACTATACAGTCGAGGCGGAAGCGCCGGCGGCCGAGGCGTTCGAGTCGCCGGCGGCGCGCGAGCGGAGGATCCAGGAGCTGGAGGCGCAGATGCGCGAGGCGGCCCGTCGGCTCGACTTCGAGCAGGCCGCGGAGCTGCGCGACCGCGTACGCGGCCTCCGCCGCCAGCAGGTGTCGTAGTGCTCGAGGCCAAGCTCGCGCGATTGCCCGACCGCCCGGGCGTTTACCTCTTTCGCGACGCCAAGGCGCAGGTGATCTACGTCGGCAAGGCGGCGTCGCTCCGGAGTCGTGTCCGGTCCTACTTCCAGGAGTCCCGGCCGCGCGACCCGAAGACCGACGCGCTCGTCCGCCAGGCGGCCGATCTCGAGACGGTGGTGACCGACAATGAGCTCGAGGCCCTCATGCTCGAGGCCAACCTCGTCCGCAAGCATCGGCCGCGCTACAACATCATCCTCCGCGACGACAAGCACTACCCCTTCCTCCGGCTCACGACGAACGAGGACTTCCCGCGGCTCCTCGTCGCGCGGCGGGTGCAGAACGACGGCGCGCAGTACTACGGGCCGTTCTATCCGGCGACCGCGATGCGCGAGACGCTCCGGCTCACGCGCCAGCTCTTTCCGCTGCGGACGTGCTCGATCACGATCGACGGGCGGCTCGAGCGCCCGTGCATCCAGTACGCGATCCACCGGTGCAACGCCCCCTGCACCGGGTGGGAGACGCGCGAGGGCTACGCCCGGACCGTGCGCGACGTGCAGCACTTTCTGGAGGGCAAGGACGAGGACCTCGTCGGGCGGCTGACGCAGGAGATGGAGCGCGCGGCGAGCGAGACGAAGTTCGAGCGGGCCGCGGTGCTGCGCGACCAGATCCAGTCGCTGAACAAGGTCCGGGAGCGGCAGAAGATCATCTCGACCGACGAGGTCGACCAGGACGTGCTCGGCGTGGTCCGGCAGGGTGACGACGCCTGCGTCGAGCTGTTCTTCGTGCGCAAGGGACGGCTCGTGGGCCAGGAGGCGTTCTTCTTCGACCGCGTCGCGGGCTGGTCCGACGGCGAGATCCTGTCGGCGTTCGTCCGCCAGTTCTACCGCAAGGCCGTGGTGCCCGCGCCGGACGTGCTCCTCTCGGAGGAGCTACCCGACGCCGCGCTCGTCACCGAGTGGCTCTCGAGCCTCGCGGGGCGGCGTGTGGCGCTCGCGGCGCCCCAGCGGGGCGGAAAGCGCGAGTTCGTCGCGCTCGCCGAGGAGAACGCGGCGCTGGCGCTTCAGAATCACCTCCTGTCGCGGGACGACCGCCAGCAGGTGGTCCTCGAGGATCTGCGGCGGTCGCTCAGTCTCACCGCGGCGCCCAACCGTATCGAGGGCTACGACATCTCGAACATCCAGGGGAGCGAGCAGGTCGGCGCCATGGTCGTCTGGGAGAACGGCGGCATGAAGAAGGACGATTACAAGCGCTTCAAGATCCGCACGGTCGAGGGGGCGGACGACTTCGCGTCGCTCGCCGAGGTTCTGCGCCGCCGCTTCGGCCGCGCGCTGCAGGAGGGGTCCGTCCTGCCCGACCTCGTGCTCATCGACGGGGGCCGCGGCCAGCTCAACGTGGGGCTCTCCGTGCTCCAGGACCTCGGTCTCGACTACCTGCCCGTTGTGGCGCTCGCCAAGCAGGCGGAGGAGGTCTACCAGGCGGACAGCCCGCAGCCCCTCGTGCTCGACCCGACCTCTCCTGCGCTCCACACGCTCCAGAAAGTCCGTGACGAGGCGCACCGGTTCGCGATCACGTACCACAAGCGGCTTCGGAGCCGGCGGACGATCCAGTCCGTGCTCGACGGGATTCCCGGGGTCGGGCCGACGATTCGTACGAGCCTTCTGAAGACCCTCGGCTCGGCACGCCGGGTTCGGGAGTCGTCGGTCGCGGAGCTGGCCGCCGTGCCTAAAGTCACGCCGAAGCTTGCGCAGCGTATCTATCAGTATTTCCACCCCTCTGCAGCCCTCGTGGTGGTCGAGGACGGTGCGGGCCCGGAGGCGGGCGGGGAACCGGCGGGGACCGATGCCCGTTGAGAATAGCGACAGCCAAGGCTCTGGTATGCTCAGAGCCATTCCGGGTGCGAAGGGGAGGTGACGATACCGATGAAGAAGGCAACGATCGCAGTGGCGGTCGCTCTGAGCGTGGCGCTCATGAGTGGCGCGGCACTGGCCAGCGGCTGCCCGAAGGTCATCAAGGAGGGTCGCGACGCTGCGGCCAAGATGACCGCCGGTGACCCGAAGGTGAAGGGTGCCGTGGCCAAGCTGGACGAGGCGCAGAAGCTGCACGACGCCGGCAAGCACGCCGAGTCGCTAAAGACGGCGAACGATGCGCTGGCCGAGCTGGGCGTGAAGAAGTAGAACCCTTCCGAACGCTGACGCCCCCGCGCGCCATCGCGGGGGCGTTTTCTTGCCTCTGCTCGCTAAGTCTCGTAAAATTCTGGCGAATCATGTCGACCGACCGCTACCCGTTCCGCGAGATCGAGGCCAAGTGGCAGGAGATCTGGGAGGCGCGGCGGCAGTTCCGGGGGACCGAGGACCCGTCCCGGCCGAAGTTCTACTGCCTGGAGATGTTCCCGTACCCCTCGGGCCGGATCCACATGGGCCACGTGCGCGTCTACGCGATCGGCGACGTGCTCGCCCGGTACAAGCGCATGCGCGGCTTTAACGTCCTCCACCCGATGGGCTGGGACGCCTTCGGGCTGCCCGCCGAGAACGCCGCGATCGAGCACGGCGTCCATCCGGCGATCTGGACTAACGAGAACATCGACCACATGCGGACCCAGCTCAAGAAGATGGGCATCTCCTACGACTGGGACCGCGAGTTCGCGACCTGCGATCCCGACTACTACAAGTGGGAGCAGCTGATCTTCATCCGGATGCTCGAGCAGGGCCTCGCCTACCGGCGCCGCTCCACCGTGAACTGGTGCCCGTCCTGCCAGACCGTGCTCGCCAACGAGCAGGTCGAGGCGGGCCGGTGCTGGCGGTGCGACTCCGAAGTCACGCCGCGCGAGATCGAAGGCTGGTTCTTCAAGATCACGGCCTATGCCGACGAGCTCCTGGCGTGGTGCGATCGGCTGCCGGGCTGGCCCGAGCGCGTGCTCACCATGCAGCGGAACTGGATCGGCCGGAGCGAGGGCGCCGAGTTCGATCTTCCCGTGGTCGGTCGTCCCGGGCTCGCCGTGCGCGTCTTCACCACGCGCCCCGACACCGCGTTCGGCATGACCTACGCCGTGCTCGCGCCGGAGCACCCGCTGGTGGATCAGCTCATCACCGACGACGCCGAGCGCGCGACGGTGGCCGTGTTCCGGAGCGAGGTGGCCAAGCAGTCGGAGATGGAGCGCCTGGCCGCCGACCGTCCCAAGCGCGGGCTCCGCCTGCGCGCGCGCGTGGTCAACCCGTTCACCGGCACCGAGGTCCCGCTCTTCATCGCCGACTACGTCCTCATGGGCTACGGCACCGGCGCGATCATGGCCGTGCCCGGTGAGGACCAGCGCGACTGGGACTTCGCCATGCAGCACACGCTGCCGATCATCAAGACGGTCGAGCGGCCCGAAGGC
>JBOHQB010000360.1:0-2986 GCA_050731995.1 Candidatus Rokuibacteriota bacterium | reverse complement strand
CGCTCGCGCCAGCGCGCCGGCTCGAGCCGCACGACCGTGCGCTCGACGAGCGCGGGGACGACCCGGCACACGCCGAGCTCCGTCGCCGCGCGCACGATCGTCTCCATCTTGTCGCCCTTGGGGACTCCCTGCACGAGCGTGATCGCGAGCGGCGACTCGGAGGCTCCGGCGGCGACGCCGAGCACCGTGCCCGTCGCGCGCTCGCCGACCGTCTCGAGGCGCACCGTGTAGTCGCGGCCCGCGCCGTCGGTCGCCACGACGATGTCGCCGGGCCGCAGGCGCAGCACGCGCGTCAGGTGGCGCGACTCGTCACCGTCGAAGGTGACGCGCGGGCCGTCGACACGCTCAGGTGCCAGCGTGAAGCGCCGCATCGCTCCCGGTCGGGCGGGCGAGCTCGAGCGAGATCCAGCCGTCCAGCGTGAGCGCGTCGCGCGCCACAAACTCGTGACAGCACATCGCGTCGCGCACGCGCCCGGCCTCGGCGGACAGGATCCCGCCCAGGACCAGCGCGCCGCCGGGCGCGACCCAGCCGGCGTAGCGCGGGGCCAGCCCGAGATGCGCCGAGGTCAGGAGATTGGCCACGACGAGCGGTGCGGGCTCGAATCCCACGGCGGGATCGGCGGCGTCGGCGACGACGCAGCGCACCCGCTCGGCGACGCCGTTCAACGCCGCGTTCTCGGCGGCGACGCCGACCGCGTCGGGATCGCTGTCGACCGCGAGCACGGCGCCGGCGCCCAGCCGCGCCGCGGCGATCGCGAGGATGCCCGAGCCCGTGCCGAGGTCCGTGACGCGCGCGACCGGTGACGCGTCGAGGATCCGTTCGAGGAGCACGAGGCAGCCGACGGTGGTGGCGTGCTGGCCCGTGCCGAACGCGCGGCCGGGCTCCAACACGATCACGGTGCGGCCCTCGTCGTGTGTGCCGCGCGGCCTCTCCCACGGCGGCGTGATCAGGAGCCGCCGGCCGACGGGGAGCGGGCGGAAGTGCTCGCGCCAGGCGACCGCCCAGTCGGTGTCCGCGACGGGCAGGAGTGTGGCGGAGCCGGGCACGGTGAAGCCCAGCGCGCGGAGCGCGTCGAGGTATCCGTCGACGCGAGGGACGAGCGCGCCGGTGTCGGCCGCGTCGGCGAAGAACGCGCGCAGGCGCGGCGCCTCGCCCGGGCGCTCCTCCTCGACGACGCCGAGGGCGCCCGACTCCCACACGAAGTTCGTCAACCCCTCGGCGACGGGCGGGGCGGTGGGGACGGAGAGCTCCCAGTAGCGCGCGGACATCACGCCCTCAGCCGAGGAGCTTCTTCATGCGCTCGAGGAAGGCGCTCATCAGCGGGCCGCGCGCGTCGTTCGACGCGGCCTCGAACGTCTCGAGCGCCTCGCGCTGCTTGCCGCTGAGCTTGTGCGGTATCTCGAGGACGACGCGGTAGCAGGCGTCGCCGTGCCCCCGGTGCCGGAGGTGCGGCATTCCCTTGCCGCGCAGGCGCAGCACCTGGTGGGGCTGGCTGCCGGCGGGGATCCGGAGCGTGGCCGTCCCGCCGAGGAGCGGCACCTCCACCTCCGCGCCGAGCGCGAGCTGGGCGAAGGACACCGGCAGATCGCAGAGAAGATCGCTGCCGTCGCGCGCGAAGATCGCGTGCTCCCGGATGCGGACGAGCACGTAGAGATCGCCCGGCGGCCCGCCGGCCGGGCCGCTCGAGCCCTCGCCCGACAGGCGAAGCTGCATGCCGTCGTCGATGCCCGGGGGGATCTTGACGGCGAGCAGGTGCTCCGCGCGAACACGCCCCTCGCCGCGACAGCGCGCGCAGGGGCTCTTGTTCAGCTCGCCCTCGCCGTGGCAGCGCGGGCAGGGGCGCGCGACGGTGAGGAAGCCGTGGCTCGCGCGCAGCTCGCCGCGTCCGCCGCAGGCGTCGCACGTCACGCGCCGCGTGCCGGGCTCGGCGCCCGTGCCGGCGCACGCGTCGCAGCGCTCGAGGCGCGGTACCTGGACCTTCGTGTCGAGGCCCTGCGCGGCGTCCTCGAGCGTGATCTTCAGCTCGTACTGGAGGTCCTCGCCCCGCGCGGCGCGGCCGCGCCCGCGCCGGCCGCCCCCCGCGAAGCCGAAGCCCTCGAAGAGGTCGTTGAAGAGACTGCCGAGGTCGGTCTCGAAGTTGACCGCGCCGGGCTGCGCCGTGCCGAAGCGGTCGTACTGGGCACGGCGTTCCGAATCCGAGAGGACGGCGTACGCCTCCTGGGCCTCCTTGAAGCGCTCCTCGGCCTGCTTATTGCCCTGGTTGCGGTCGGGATGGTACTGCATCGCCAGCTGACGGAAGGCCTTCTTGATGTCCGACTCGGCCGCGCCGCGCGGCACGCCGAGGACGTCGTAGTAGTCGCGCGCCACTACGCGGCGTCCTCGTCGGGCGCCGCGGCGACCGTGACGAGCGCGGCGCGGAGGACGCGGTCGTTGAGCAGGTAGCCGGGCGCGGTCTCGGCGACGACCGTGTCGGGCGGCTCGGTCGGACTCACCCGGCGCGCGATCGCCTCGTGGCGCGTCGGATCGAAGCGCTGGCCGAGCGCCGAGTAGCGGGTGACGCCCGCCTTCTCGAGCACGCGCAACAGCTCGCGCTGGATCAGCTCCACGCCCTCGACGACCGAACCGGCCTGCCCCGCGGCGCGCGCGGCCTCGAGCGCGCGTTCGAGGTTGTCGAGCACCGGCACGAGGTCGCGCACGAGCGCCTCGTTGGCGTACTTGAGGTATTCCTCGCGCTCGCGCTGGGCGCGCCGCCGCGCATTGTCCGCGTCGGCGAGGGCGCGGAGCAGGCGGTCCTGCTTCTCCTCGAGCTGGCGGTGGAGGCTCGCGAGCTCGGATTCGCCCTCCGTCTCGACGCCGTCGCCGGGTCCGGGCACGTCGTTGGGATCAGTCATACGTCGGGAAAGTATAGCAGTCGCGGGACGGAGCGCAGTCGGGGGCGGGGCAGGGCTCTTCGCTCAATACAGCATTCGCTCCGGAGCCCTGCCC
>JBOHQB010000359.1:0-5016 GCA_050731995.1 Candidatus Rokuibacteriota bacterium | reverse complement strand
CTCTGGGACAACCCGGACCGGATCAGGAAGGAGTTCTTCCTCCGCGCTTGAGCGGGCGCGACTGGGCCGCCCGGCTCCACCTGCCGACGCTGGCCGTCGTCGCCTTCCTGCTCGCCGTCTGGGCGGCACTCTCCTGGCGCTACGGCGCCTACGTGCTCCCCTCGCCCCGCGCCGTCGCGGCGGGGCTCGTCGACATCGTCTCGACCGGGGAGATCTGGCAGCACACGGGCGCCTCGCTCGCCCGGATCGTCGTCGGCTTCGGCGGCGCCGTGCTCGCGGCACTCCTCATGGGTCTCGGCTCGTTCCTCTCACGGACCGCGCGCGGCATCATCCACGATTTCCTCGCGGTACTGAACTCCACCTCGGTCTTCGTCTGGATCGTGCTCGCGATCATCTGGTTTGGCATCAGCAACTGGGCGCCGATCTTCACCTCCTTCATGATCACGCTGCCCGTCGTCGGCTCGAACATCGTCGAGGGGGTGGCAAGCGTGGACCGGCGCCTCCTCGAGATGGGCGACGTGTATCGGCTCGGCGGCCGGGAGAAGTTCCGCACGATCGTCGTGCCGTCCACGCTCCCCTATCTCGTCGCCGGCATGAAGGTCGGCTTCGGACTCGCGCTCAAGGTCTCGGTCGTCGCGGAGATCTTCGGCGTCACGACAGGCATCGGCTACGCGATGAACTACAGCCGCGAGATCCTCGCGACGCAGATGGTCTTCGCCTGGGCGCTCGTCATGATCCTGGTGATGGCCGCGACGGACACGCTCGTCTTCGACGCGGTCTCGCGCCGGCTCACGCGCTGGCGATGACGCTCGCCGTCGCGGGCGTCGGCAAGGATTACTTGATCCCGGTCCTCGACTCGGTGTCGTTCGAGGCGGCCGCCGGCGAGTTCCTCTGCCTGCTCGGCCCCAACGGCTGCGGCAAGACGACGCTGCTCCGGATCATCGGCGGCCTCGAGCCCGCGACGCGCGGCGCGGTGACACTCGACGGCAGGCCGATCGTCGCCGGCGCCGACCACGGCCGTCGTATCGGCGTCGTCTTCCAGGAAGACCGCCTGCTGCCATGGCTCACGCTCCGGGACAACGTCGCCCTCGTGCTGAAGCCGCTCGGTGTGCCTCCGGCCGAGCGGGTCGCGACGGCGGACCGCCATCTCCGCCTCGCCGGGCTCGCGGGCTTCGAGGACTACTACCCGAGCCGCGTCAGCGGCGGTATGCGGCAGCGGGCGGCGATCGCGCGGGCGCTCGCGGTCGAGCCTGACGTGCTGCTCATGGACGAGCCCTTCGGCGCGCTCGACGCCCAGAATCGCCGCATCATGCAGAACGAGGTCCGGCGGATCTGGCGCGAGACGGGCCGGACGATCCTCTTCGTGACGCACTCGATCGAGGAGGCGGTCGCGATCGGCACGACGCTCGTCATGCTGTCAGCCCGTCCGGCGCGCGTCCGCGAGCTGATCAGGAACGACGGGCGTATCGAGCGCACCAAGCTCGTGGACGATCTCAACACGATGATCATGGAAGAAGTCGAGCGCCAGCAGGGAACGACGCCAGGCGGCACGGCGTGAGCGCCCACGGCATCCGCGTCCGGCGCGTGACCTGCGGGCTCATCCTCCTCACCTACCTGACCACGCATTTCCTGAACCACGCTCTCGGCGTCATCTCGCTCGACGCCATGGAGCGTGGGCGCGTGTGGTTCCTGCTCCTCTGGCGCAATCCCGTCGCCACCGTCGCGCTCTACGGTGCCTTGATCACCCACGCGCTGCTCGGCCTGTGAGCGCTCTATCGCCGGCGGACGCTTCGCATGCCCGCGTGGGAGGCGACGCAACTCGTCCTCGGGCTGACGATTCCCCTGCTGCTCACCGCCCACTTCGTCGGCAACCGCCTGGCGCACGAGCTCTACGGCGTCGCGGATACCTACGCGCGCCTCCTCACCGCGTACTGGGTGGTCGCGCCCTGGCGAGGCGCCCGGGCGCACCGTGAGGGTGCCGATCGGTTTCACGGTGCTCGAGGCGAGCCGCTACGCCGGGATCCCGCACGTCTCGGTCTGCGGTGGGCGCGGCCGCTGCTCGACGTGCCGCATCCGTGTGTCGCGCGGCCTCGACGCGCAGCCGCCGCCCAGCTAAGCGGCGCGGCGCCTGCTCCAGGGCGTCGGAGCCGCGCCCGACGTCCGGCTGGCGTGCCAGCTCAGCCCGCGCGCGACCTCGACGTGACACCCATCCTCGCCACGCAAGGCGGCGGGGTGCCCACGGACGCGCACGAGCGTCAGGGAGTCGAGCGCGAGATCGTCGTCCTCTTCGCGGATCTGAGAGGCTTCACGCGGATGGCGGAGCGGCGACTACCCTACGACGTCGTCTTTTTCCTCAACCGCTACTTCGAGGCGGTCGGCGCGGGGATCGGGCGCGCGGGCGGCATCGCCAACCAGTTCACCGGCGACGGCGTCATGGCCCTCTTCGGCTCCGACAGCGGACCCGAGGCCGGGTGCCGCCAGGCGCTGGCCGCCGCGCGCGCGATGGTCCACGGCGTCGAGGCACTGAGTCAGGAGCTCGCGGGCGAGCTCGCGCAGCCGCTCCGCCTCGGCATCGGCATCCACGTCGGCCAAGCCGTCGTCGGGCGGATGGGCTTCCGCGACAACACCTACTCCACGGCCGTCGGCGACACGGTGCACGTCGCCGCGCGCTTCGAGCAGGCCACGAAGGACTTCGACTGTGAGATCGTGATCTCCGAGGACGTCGTGCGCCGCGCCCGCGTGGACGCGTCGGCGTTCCCCCGCCACGAGATCACGCTGCGCAACCGTGCCAAGCCGGTCGTCGTGCGCGTGATCGAAAGGGTCGACGCGCTCAGCGACGTATCGGATTCGCCGCGTTGACACGCGTCATGGCCGCACGCTCTGGGCGTAGCCGGCGCTACGCTGCCGTCGGGCGCGGCGGCCCGTCGGGGCCGAAGATGCGCTCGTAGCGGCCGTACTCGCGCGCGGAGTCCATGAACCACTGGACGCAATCCGGATTGGCGCGCGGCGGCAGCTCGCAGGAGGTCGAGAGCACGAAGCGCGAGCGCGTGCCGACCGTGTCGACGCAGCGTCGCACCTCGGCCTCGATCTCTTGTTTCGTCGCCCGCTCGAAGATCGTCACGTCGACGTTGCCGATCCCGACGACGCCGCGCGCATTGCCGAGCGTGACGAGCCGGTCGAGCTGGTCGACCTGAAGCTTCGGGTCCGCCTGCTGGTCGAGATCGATCGTGATCGCGACGAAGCCGACGTCGACGAGGTCCTCGTGGATCTGGTGTGTCGTGCCGCAAATGTGGACGGTCGTGCCGACCTTCTTGGCCTTGAAGTAGTTCACCAAGTCTTGATGATAGGGCTTGATGAACTCGCGGTAGGTGTCGGGGCCGACGAGCGAGCACGACGCGGTCGGGTCGCTGTAGGAGAGGCCGATCTTCGTTCCAAGCACCGCGTCGCCGACGCGCTTGGCGTACTCGGTGCAAAAGCGCATCAGGTCGTGGACGAACGCTGGGTCATCTATCGTGTCGAGACACATCAATTCCGGATTTCGGAGCAGCATCGCGATCGTCCACGGCCCGACGAGCACCGCGCCGAGCCCGCTCGGCAGCTTCGCCTGCGAGAGCGCCGTGCACTGCTCGAGGAACGCCGGGAGCCGGCCGGCCTTGTACGGGTCCGGGACCTCGAGCCTCGCCAGCAGCCCCTTGTCGTCCTGGAGCACGTGCTGGTCGATCGAGGGCACAACGTAGTCGGAGTACTTCACGCGGCAGCCGAGCGCCTCCGCCTCCTTGGCGAGGTCGTTGAAGGCGATCATGATGTCGGGCTGGTAGCGCTCATAGTAGTTGAGCATGGCCTTCGCGGCCTTCGTCGGGTTGGTGCAGTATTCCTCGATCGACAGCCCGTCGAGGCAGCCGGCGAACGAGCCGGCGATCGGATACGCGGGCACGCGATCGGCGTAGCCGCCCTTGTACGCGGCGACGACGCGGTCGCGTCCGGTGATCTGCGCGTCAGCCATGCGAGGATTCTAGCATCGGGCGGAACGCCTCCAGCGTGTAGTCGATCTCGTCGCGCGGAAGGTTGGGCTTAAGGAAGAGCATCGGCAGGTCCACGCCCGCGTCGTACCAGCTCGCGATGCGCCCGCGGGCCTCGGCGGGCGTCCCCCAGACCGTCAGCTGCTCGAGCAGCGGCTCCGCCTCGGCCGGCACCGCGCCGGTGAACTTCGGCGCGTTGGCCGTCATCACGGCCTCGACCTCGTGTTGGAACCCCTGGCGCACGAGCGACTCGCGGTAGAGCGGTCCCATGGTCGTCAGGTAGAAGGCGAACCACGCCGCGCCCTCCCGCGCCTTCGTCGGGTCGTCCGCGACGGAGGTCGGGATCGCCTGGGCGATCGCCACGCGCCGCGCGCCGTCGCCCGCGCGCACGGCGCCGTCGCGCAGGAGCGCGCGGCCGTCGTCGAGCCGGCTCCACGGATAGAGGAACGGCGTCCAGCCGTCGGCGACCTCGCCCGCGAGACGCACCGACGCGTCGCCGAGCGCGGCGAGATAGATCGGCACCTCGTGGCCCTGCGGCAGGTTGAGCTTGAGCGGGCGCGCGCCGGTCGTGACGGCGAGCGGAATGCGCTCGCCGCGGAGGAGCGCCCGCACCTGGGTCACCGCGCGCCGCATGCGCGCGACCGGCGCCTCGAAGGGCGTGTCGTGGAGCCCCTCCGTGAGCTGCGCGGTGGAGGCGCCGAGCCCGAGGACGAAGCGACCGCCGGAGACCGCGGCGAGCGTTGCCGCCGCCATCGCGAGCTGGCCGGCGCTCCGCCCCCAGACGCCGAGGATCCCCGTGCCCAGAGTGATGCGGGAGGTCTTCACCGCCGCCTCCGCGAGAAGCACGGTGATGTCGAGAGCCCAGGTCTCGGGCAGGAAGAAACTGTCGTAGCCGAGGCTGTCCGCGGCGACGGCGGCGCCGACGAGCGCATCGCGCCGGTTGTCGAGCGGCATGATCGAAACGGCGAGCCGGCGGGCCATGGCCCTTCCTTATACC
>JBOHQB010000358.1:0-2016 GCA_050731995.1 Candidatus Rokuibacteriota bacterium | reverse complement strand
GCGCACCGCACGGCGAGCGCCAGGACCAGGAGCCACATCGCCACGATCGCCGATCCGCCGAACGGAATCCACACCAGCCACTCGGCGATCCGTTTCGCCGCTTCCACGCCGAGAAACGGGATCAGCGCGCTCCAGAGCAGATAGCCGAAGGGATAGATTCCGCCGCCGACGGTCGCGAGGACCACGATGGCCCGGCGGAGCGCGTCGGAGGCGACCAGGGTCGTCGCCACCATCGTCGTCAGGATGATGACCGTGCCCATGCCTTCGGCGTGGAGGTGAAAGAGCCGCAGGCCGCCGTCGAGGCGCGTGAGCGCTTCGTCGAGGATCTGCTCGTCCACGTCGCGGACGCCGACGAGGTTGTGGACCGCCGGCCGCGCGAGCATGGCGTCGCGCGCCCAGCGCGTCAGCGTCAGCTTGAACTGGACCATCGAGGCGCCGCCCACCTCCGCGCAGGCGATCAGCGTCACCGCCGCGAGGAGCACCCACGTCGGAGGCACGCGCCACCCGTCCGAACGCGCGACGCTCACTCTGGCCTCGTGCGCGCGCGCGCCAGCGCCGCGCCGAGTACCAGGAGGGCGATGATGACGAGGCTCCCGAGCGGCGTGAGCACCCAGCGCTCGGCGAGCGCCACGCCCGTGTCGCGCCCGGCCTCGAGGACCGCGAGCCCGTAGACCAGGTAGCCGACGGGGAAGAGCGCGCCCGCCGCCAGCGCCGCCTGCAGGGCGCCGCGCCAGCGACGCCGGGGCACACACGTCGCGACCAGCGTCCCCGCGAGGAGGACGATCGGTGGCAGGCCCTGGGCATGGGTGTGGAAGAACGAGAGCCCGGCCTCCGCGGCGAAGACGGTGCGCGCGACCACCTCGTCGTCGTACTCCGCCGAGCCCGTGAGGCCGTGGGCCGCGGCGTTGGCCGTGATTCGCGCGCGGGCGTAGCCCTGGGTCTCCTGCCGGAGCCCTCCCATGATCGCGCCCGCGCTGGCGCCGAGCGCCAGCATCAGGACGGCGACGAAGACGACGACGAACGGCGGACGCGTCACGCGGCGCGACACTACCATCCGGCCGACGGATGTGGCAAGGTGCGGCCGTATGCGCGCCGGTGCCGGGTACGTCGCCGCGCTGAGAGACGGCCGCACCGTCTTCCTCGACGGCGAGCGGGTGAAGGACGTCACGACCCACCCGCTCTTCGAGGCGCCGATCCGCCGCGTCGCCGAGACGTACGATCGGGCGCGCGCCCGCGGCGACGACGCGGCGCTGACGTTCGCCGATCCGGCGACCGGCCGCCGTCACAGCGCCATGTGGCTGATCCCGAGGACCGCCGACGATCTCGGCACGCGCCGCCGAGTCCACCGGCTCTGGGCCGAGCCGTCCTACGGGCTCATGGGTCGCACGCCCGATCACGTCGCGTCCGTCATGACCGCGTTCGCCGGCTGGCGGCAGCTCTTCGACCGCGGCGGCACCCGCTTCGGCGACAACGTCGTGCGCTTCTACGAGCGCGCGCGCGACGAGGACCTCTACCTCGCCTACGCGATCGTGCCGCCGCAGATCGACCGCGCCCGTCCCGCACACCGGCATCCGGAGCCGTTCCTCCATCCCGGCGTGGTCCGGGAGACGGATCGCGGCATCGTCGTGCGGGGCTCGCAGGCGATCGCGACCTCGGCGACGATGGCCGACTGGCTGTTCCTTTCCTACATCACGCCGCTCGTCCCGGGCGACGAGGACTACGCGATCTCGGTCGTGATGCCGATGAATGCCGGGGGGCTCCGGCTCTACCCGCGCCGCCCGTACGCGGCGATGGCGACGAGCACCTACGACTACCCGCTCTCGTCGCGCTTCGACGAGGTGGACGTGACCGTGGTCTTCGACGACGTGCTGGTGCCGTGGGAGCACGTCTTCATCTACCGGGACGTGGACCTCGTCAACGCCCAGTTCCACGAGAGCCCGTCCCACACGACCGCCAACTTCCAGTCGCTCGTCCGGTTCGGCGTCAAGCTGGAGTTCATGGCGGGCCTGGCGCTCC
>JBOHQB010000357.1:0-8662 GCA_050731995.1 Candidatus Rokuibacteriota bacterium | reverse complement strand
TTGCCCTCGCCCTGGAAAAACTTGTTCCACGCCGGTCCCGGGTCCCACATCTTGGGGTTCGCCCGGATCCCGACCTCGGTCAGCATCTGACAGAGCTCCTCGAAGACCGGCCGGAACTCGACGAACGCGCTGTGGATCGTGACGTCCACGCCGTTCGGATAGCCCGCCTGCGCGAGCAGCTCCTTCGCCTTCTTGGGATCGTAGGGATAGGGCGTGATCGACGCGTCGTAGCCAAAGGCCGCGGGATGCACGACGGTCGGCACGACGCGTCCCAGCCCGGCCATCATCTTCTGCACGATCGCGTCGCGGTCGATCGCGTAGTTGGCCGCTTGGCGCACGAGCTTCTTGTCGAAGGGCGCCGTCCGCATGTCCATGTGGACGTAGTGGGTCCGGAGAATCGGCGCCGACGTGACGTAGGTCTGCGGATTCGCCTTGAGCTCAGGGACGATGTCGGCCGAGACGTTGCGGATGAGGTCCACGCCGCCCGTCTTGAGCTCGGCGATCTGCGTCGCGACCTCCGGGATCGCGCGGATGGTCAGGTGCTTGAACGGGGGCCGGCCGCGCCAGTGTTGGTCGAAGGCTTCGAGGCGGATGTACTGGTCGCGCTTCCACTCGACGAGCTTCCACGGGCCCGTGCCCACGGTCGCCGTCGAGCCGAAGGCCTCCTCGCCGACCTTCTCGATGTGCTTCTTGGGCACGATAGGGAAGAAGACCAGCCGCTCGAGGAGCAGCGGGAAGGGCTTGTCGGTGATCAGCTGGATCGTGTCGGCGTCCACGATCTTCACGTCCTTGATCGCGCGGATGTTGCCGTACTGGGGCGACTTCTTCTTCTCCTTGCCCGGCTCGGTCGCCCGCTCGAAGGAGTACTTGACGTCCTCCGCGGTCATCGGATCGCCGTTGTGGAACCTGACACCCTTGCGGAGCTTGAACTCCCACACGGTGTCGGAGAGCGCCTTCCACGAGGTGGCGAGCGACGGCTCGTACTCGAGCTTCGCGTTCTTGTGGAGGAGCGAGTCGAACATGTTGATGTTGACGAGGATGCCGACCCGCTCGAAGTGCATGTGCGGATCGAGCGTGGGCGCGTGCGAGACCAGGGCCACGACGAGGGTGTCCTTGGTCTGGGCCTCGGCGACCGGGACGGTGGAGACGAGCAGCAGGGCGGCGGCCAGCAGCGTCAACCAGAGCTTCATCGGTGCCTCCTTTTGGAACGAGGACGGAGCGGAAAGCGGACGTACAATACCATCATGACCATCATGCGGCGGTTCCGGCTCGGCCTCGCGCAGGTCAATCCGACCGTGGGGGACTTCGAGGGCAACGCCCGGAAGATCCTGGACGGCATGGAGCGCGCGCGGGCGCTCGGCTGCCACCTGGTCGCGTTCCCCGAGCTCGCCGTGCCCGGCTACCCGCCCGAGGACCTGCTCTTCAAGTCGGCGTTCATCGAGGCCAATCTCAGGGTGCTCGCCGACCTGGCGCGCGCGTCGCGCGGGCTCACCGCCGTCGTCGGCTTCGTGGACAAGCAGGCCGACATTTACAACGCCGCCGCGATCCTCCACGACGGCGCCGTCGCCGGGGTCTACCACAAGCAGTACCTGCCCAACTACGGCGTCTTCGACGAGGACCGTTACTTCCAGGCGGGCACCGAGACGCCCATCTTCTCGCTCGGGGACGCCTGCGTCGCGGTCAACGTCTGCGAGGACATCTGGTACCCGGCGGGCCCGACCACGCAGCAGGCGCTGGCGGGCGCGGAGCTGGTCGTCAACATCAACGGCTCGCCCTATCATGCGGGCAAGGCGCGGTTCCGCGAGCGGCTCGTGGGCACCCGGGCCTCCGACGACCTCGTGTGCATCGGCTACGTCAACATGGTCGGCGGCCAGGACGAGCTCGTCTTCGACGGCGCCAGCCTGATCGTGAACGAGCGCGGCGAGGTCGTCGCGCGGGGACGTCAGTTCGAGGAAGACTTCGTCGCGGCCGACCTCGACCTCGACGCGGTCTTCCGCGCGCGGCTGCACGACTCGCGCCGGCGCAAGGAGAAGCTGCGCCTCTCCGAGCAGGTGACGGTCGTGCCGCTGAAGGCCCTCGCGCCGCCGCCCGCGGCGCCGCTGCCGGCGCGCGACACCGCGCCGCTCCCCGAGACGGACGAGGTCTTCCGGGCGCTCGTCCTCGGCACCCGCGACTACGTGCGCAAGAATGGCTTCAGGCACGTCGTGATCGGGCTGTCGGGCGGCATCGACTCCTCGCTCGTGGCCGCGGTCGCGGTCGAGGCGCTCGGCCGCGAGAACGTCACCGGCGTGACGATGCCGTCGCCGTTCTCCTCGGCCGGCACGCGCCGCGACGCGCAGGCCCTCGCGAAGAACCTCGGCGTCCAATTTCTAAGGACGCCGATCACGCCCGCGCTGAACGCCTACAAGCGGACCCTCGCGCGGACCTTCAAGGGTCTCAAGGAGGACGTCACCGAGGAGAACCTCCAGGCCCGGATCCGCGGCAACCTCTTGATGGCGCTCTCGAACAAGTTCGGCTGGCTCGTGCTCACGACCGGGAACAAGAGCGAGTACGGCGCCGGCTACACGACGCTCTACGGCGACATGGCGGGCGGCTTCGCGGTCATCAAGGACGTGCCGAAGATGCTCGTGTACGAGCTCGCGCGCCACGTCAACGCGCGCGCCGGCCGGGCGGCCATTCCGCAGTCGGTGTTCGATCGACCGCCCTCCGCCGAGCTCCGCCCCAACCAGACGGACCAGGACACGCTCCCGCCGTACGCCGAGCTCGACGCGATCCTCCAGGCGTACGTCGAGGAGGACCGGGGCGTTCCGGACATCGTCGCGCAGGGGTTCGCCGAGGAGACGGTGCGCCGCGTGGCCGCGATGGTGGCGCGCAACGAGTACAAGCGCCGCCAGGGGCCGATCGGGGTGAAGATCACGCCGCGTGCCTTCGGGCGCGACTGGCGCCTGCCGATCGTCAACCGCTTCCGCGAGGAGTGACCTCCTAGCCCGGAATACCTTCCATCTGCAGCGCGTAGAGCCGACGGTAGAGACCGTCGCGCGCCAGCAGCACGTCGTGTCGCCCCACCTCGGCGATGCGCCCGTCGTGGATGACCACGATGCGGTCCGCGTTGCGGACGGTCGCGAGGCGGTGGGCGATGACCAGCACCGTGCGCCCGCGCATGAGATCGGCGAGCGCCTGCTGGATGAGGAACTCGCTCTCGGCGTCGAGGTCCGAGGTCGCCTCGTCGAGGATCAGGATCGGCGGGTCCTTGAGGAACGCCCGGGCGATCGCGATGCGCTGTCGCTGGCCGCCCGAGAGGCGCACGCCGCGCTCGCCGACGAACGTGTCGTAGCCGTACGCGCACGCGGTGATGAAGTCGTGCGCGTGGGCCTGGCGCGCCGCGCGCACGAGCGCTTCGGCGGGCGCGTCCGGGCGCCCGTAGGCGATGTTGTAGCGGATCGTGTCGCCGAAGAGGAAGTTCTCCTGCGTGACCAGCCCCATCTGCGCACGCAGCGACTCCTGCGTCACGTGGCGCACGTCGTGGCCGTCGAGCGTGATCCGGCCGCGCGTCACGTCGTGGAAGCGGGGTAGCAGATCCATCAGCGTCGACTTGCCCGCGCCCGACATCCCGACGAACGCGACGACCTCGCCCCGCGCGATCTCGAGCGAGATGCCCTTCAGGGCGAAATCGTCGGGCGGCGCGTCGGGATAGCGGAAGCTCACGTCCTCGAAGCGCACCGTCTCGTGGAAGCCGTCGAGCGCGTGGGCGCCCGGGCGATCCACGATGGCGGGCGGCAGCTCGAGGAGGTCGAAAACGCGCTCGGCCGAGGCGGTGGTCTGCTGGACCGTGTTGACCGCGCGCGACAGCCGGCGTACGGGGCCGTAGAGCATGAGCGCCGCGGCGGTGAACGAGAAGAGCGTGCCCGGCGTCATGTGGCCCTCGATGACCTGCCAGCCGCCGTACCAGAGCGCGGCCATGATGCCGATCGCGCCGGCGATCTCCATGAGCGGCTCGGTGATCTCGTCGGCGCGGGTATTGCGCAGCGAGAGGCCGAGCAGGCGCTGGTTGATCGCGTCGAAGCGGTCGCGCTCGTGGGCCTCGCGCCCGAAGGCCTTCACGATCTTGGTGCCGGTGAACGATTCTTGTAGCAGGACCGCGAGCTGGGCGATGCGCTCCTGCGTCCGCCTGTTGATCTTGTAGAGCTTGCGGCCGACGACGCGCACGATCACGGCGATGAAGGGGATCGCGACGAGCGCCATGAGGGTCAGCGCCCACTCGCGCACGAGCATCACGACGGTGAGGGCCGCGATCGTCCCGATGTGCCGCACGGCCAGCACGAGGACGGTGGAGGACAGGCGCGCGAGACGCCCGACGTCCACCATGATCCGCGACATGAGATCCGCGGAGTGGACATCCGAGAAGAAGGAGAGCGGCTGGGACTGGATGTGTGCGTAGAGGTCCGCGCGGAGACGCGCGACGACGCGCTCGCCGGCCGCCGCCATGAGGTACGCCTGGAAATATCGCGCGACGCCCTTCACGATGTAGACGGCGAGGAGCGCCAGCGGGATGACCTTGAGCATGAAGAGATCGCGCCGGATGAAGATGTCGTCCATCACCGGCTTGACGAGCCATGCGGCGGCGCCCTCCATCGCCGAGCCGACGAGCGCCAGCAGCGAGCCGCACACGAGCATCGGCACGTGCGGCCGCAGGTAGCGGGAGAGGCGACGATACGGGCCGAGCGGGAGCGTCACGCGGCGCCCCGCGCGGCGACGAGGCGCCGGTAGAGCGCCTCGGTGCGGTCGACCTTCGCGCGCGTCGAGAAGTCACGCTCGACCAGCGCGCGCCCGGCGCGCCCCATCGCGCGGGCGCGGTCGGGATCGGACGCGACCGTGAGGAGCGCGTCGGCGAGGCCCGTGCAATCGCGCGGCCGGACGAGAAGCCCCGTCTGGCCGTGGCGCACCAGCTCGGGAATGCCCTCCAGATCGGTGCCGATGACGGGCGTGCCGACGGCGAGCGACTCGCGCAGCGAGCCGGTCAGGCCCAGGCCCGCGTACGAGGCGTCCACCGTCACGTCGCTCGCCCTGAGGATCTCCGGGATGTCCTCGCGCAGGAGGAAGACCGACACGCGGTCGCCGAGCTTGCGTGCCTCGGCCTTCTGGTACAGGATGCGGGCCTTCGCGTCGTTGGCGCCCACGAAGAGCAGGCGCGCCTGGGGCAGCCGGTCCGCGACGACCGTCATCGCGTCGAGCACGTCGTCGTTGCCGCGCCAGGAACGGATCCCGACCTGCGTGATCAGGAAGTGCTCGGGGCCGAGACCGAGCTCGCGGCGGATCCCGGTCCCGTCCACGCCGGGGTGGAAGCGGTCGGTGTCGGTGCCGGAGTAGATGACCTCGATCTTGCCGGCGTCGACGCCCTGCGCGACGAGACCCCGCTTGATCGACTCGCAGACCGCGACGATGGCGGTCACACGCTTCGTGGTGTAGCCGAGGCGGTTGAATGAGTCGAGCGGGAACGACACGCCCCGATTGAGGATCAGCACGGGGATGCGGACGAAGAGCCCGGCCAGCATCGCCAGCGTCCGCGCCTTGCCCTTCTGCGCGTGCACCACCTGGACGCGCCGCTCGCGGAGGATCCGTACGAGCCGCCGCACCGTGCGGAGGTCGACCTCCGAGGCCATCGGGAGCGCGTAGTGCGTGATCCCTGCCGCGCGCATCTTCGCGGGCCAGATCGCGTTGGGCCGCGTGGCGACGGCGACGTCGTGGCCGCGCGCGTGGAGGCCCAGCACGAGCTCGCGCAGCTGGATGGCCGCGCCGGTGAAGTAGTCCTCTTTCGGGTAGAGCTGCAGGACGCGAAGCGCTCCGGCCATCAGGCTCCGAGGAAGGCGCGCACCGCGGCGATCACCTGGTCGATCTCGGCGTCGGTGTGGTGGGCCGACATCGGCAGCGTCAGGATCTCGTCCACGAGCGCCTCGGTGCGCGGCAGGGGCGGCGGGGCCAGCCGCTCGACCGCCGGCTGGCGGTGCGTCGGCACCGGGTAGTGGATGCCCGTCGCGATTCCGCGCGCTTTCAAAAATGCCGCCAGCGCCTGCCGCCGCGGTGTGCGGACGACGTAGAGGTGATAGACGTGGCGGGCCCGCGGGCGCTCGGCCGGCAGCTCGAGCGGCAGGCCGGCGAGCCCTGCGGCGTAGCGCGCGGCGAGCGCGCGGCGCCGGTCGTTCATCGCGTCGAGCCGGCGCAGCAGCACGCGCGCCGCGGCGGCCTGGAGCTCGTTGAAGCGCAGGTTGAAGCCGACCTCGGCGTGCAGATCCTTGTTGAGACGACCGTGGTCGCGGAGCCGACGGCAGCGCGCGGCGATCTCGTCGTCGTTCGTGACGACGCAGCCGCCGTCGCCCATCACCGGCAGGTTCTTCGACGGGTAGAACGAGTACACGCCCGCGCGGCCGAACGAGCCCACCCGGCCCCCGTCCCACTTCGCCCCCTGCGCCTGCGCGCAATCCTCGAGCATCCAGATGCCGAAGCGTGACGTCAGCTCCTGCACGGCGGCGAGGTCCACCGGCTGGCCGTAGAGGTGAACGGGCACGACGCCGACGGTGCGCGGTGTCACCTTCGCCGCGGCATCCCCGGGGTCGAGCGTGTAGTACGCGTCGGCGTCCACGAAGACCGGAGTCCCCTCGGCGAAGCAGATCGCCTCGATCGTCGGAAAGGCGGTGTGGGAGGGCACCAGGACTTCGTCACCCGACTTGACGCCGAGCGCCCGCAGCGTCATCCAGATCCCGGCTGTCGCCGAGGAGGTCAGCACGGCGTGCCTGACGCCGGTGTAGGCGGCGAGCTCGGTCTCGAAGGCCTTGCACTCGGGGCCCAGGATGTACTGGCGCGCATCCATCGCGGCCAGCACGGCCTTCTTCATCTCGTCGTCGACGGGCGGACGGGACAGGGGAATGGGGTTCACGTGGACGCTCCTGATCAGGACTCGCGCAGCCGCGCGTAGCGGCCGCAGTGGTAGAGCAGCGGCTCACCGGTGGATGCGAGGGCGCGCTCGACGCGCCCGATGAAGATCGTGTGGTCACCCTCGGCGTGCTGGGTCACCGTCGTGCACTCGATGTGCGCGAGCGCGTCGTCGAGCAGCGGCAGCCGAAGCGCGCTGAGCGTGTGGGGCACGCCGTCGAACTTGTCGAGCCGCGTCGAGGCGAACCGGCGCGAGACCTCCTCCTGCTCGCGGCGGAGCACGTTCACGGCGAAGCGGCCGGCGTCGCGCAGCGCGGGATAGCTCTGGGACTTGTGGTCCACGCACACCAGCACGAGGGGCGGATCGAGGGAGAGAGAGCAGAAGGCGCTGACCGTGAGGCCGGCGGGCCGCCCGTCGACGTCGCACGTGGTGACGATCGTGACCCCGCTGGCGAAGTGACCGAGAACACGGCGAAAGTCGTCGGCGCCGATCACCGTATTTAAATAGCAGGAAGGTATCGGGAATGCAAGGTTTGCGGTCCATCTATAATAGCGGGCACGATGGTCAGCGAGCAGGCCGTTCTGGACGCGCTTCGCGGGATCCGGGATCCCGAGTCCAAGAAAGACATCGTCGCGCTGGGCCTCGTGCGCGACCTTGCGATCCAGGGGGGCGAGGTGTCGTTCACCCTCGCCTTCGAAGGGCAGCCGCCGGCTTCGAAGGCCCTGATCCACAGCATGGCCATGAAGACGGTGGGCAAGGTGTCCGGTGTGACGAAGGTCAGCGCGGGCATGGGCGGCGCCGCGCGCCCGGCCGCGCCCGGCCACGGTCACAGCCACGCCCCCGCGCCCGCCGCGGGCGGCGCCGCGCCGCCGCGCGCCGCCGACCTCATCCCCGACGTGCGCCACACGGTCGCCGTGTCGTCGGGCAAGGGCGGCGTCGGCAAGTCCACGGTCGCCGTCAACCTGGCCGTGGCGCTCCGCCAGTCCGGCGCCGCCGTCGGGATCATCGACTCGGACGTCTACGGTCCCGACGTGCCGCTGATGCTCGGCTCCAAGGGGCGCCCGGGGATGTTCGACAACCGCATCATCCCCGTCGAGGCGCACGGCCTGAAGATGATGTCCATCGGGTTGCTCGTGAACGAGCGCGAGCCGCTCGTGTGGCGCGGTCCCATGATCCACTCCTTCATCCAGCAGATGCTCAAGGACGTCATGTGGGGCGCGCTCGACTACCTGGTCTTCGACATGCCCCCCGGCACCGGCGACGCGCAGCTGTCGCTGTCGCAGGTGATCCCGCTCTCCGGCGTCGTGATGGTGACGACTCCTCAGGAGGTCGCGCTCCTCGACGTGCGCAAGGCGATCGCGATGTTCCAGAAGCTCAACGTGCCGATCCTCGGCATCGTCGAGAACATGAGCTACTTCCAGGCTCCCGACACCGGCACGCGCTACACGATCTTCGGCGAGGGCGGCGGCGACAAGCTCGCCCAGGAGTACGGCGTGCCGCTGCTGGCGCAGCTGCCGCTCGATCCCGAGACGCGCGCCGCCGGCGACGAGGGCCTGCCGATCACGATCCGGCGCCCGGACTCTCCGCAGGCGCGCGCGTTCCTCGATCTCGCGTCCGCCGTGGGTCGGCGGCTCGAGGAGCAGGGCCCCGCGCGCACGCTGCCGACGATCAGCTGAGGGCGTGAGCACGCTGGTCCTGCCGATCTTCCCGCTGCCGGACCTCACCTTCTTCCCG
>JBOHQB010000356.1:0-10555 GCA_050731995.1 Candidatus Rokuibacteriota bacterium | reverse complement strand
GAACGGAGCGAGGCGGGTCGGCGCGAGCAGCTGGAAGCCGTCGGGCAGCGGGTGCAGCCGCCCGCGGAACCAGACGAAGATCTTCCGGAAGCGGTCGTCGGTGCGGATGAGACGGTCTTCGAGCCCGAGCCGCCGGCAGAGCGCGAGCGCCCACGGCTTCTCCGACAGAAACGAGTCGGGCCCCGCCTCGACGACGAAGCCGTCGGCGCGCTCCGTCGCGATCGTGCCGCCGAGCCGCTCGCGCGCCTCGATCAGCGTCAGCTCGAGCGGCAACCCGCGCTCGCGCGCCACTTCGACGGCGCGGTGAGCCGCAGCCAGTCCCGTGATCCCCCCGCCGACGACGAGCCTCATCGTGATCGGGGCGACGCCCCGGCCCCGGCTTGGATGCGGACCAGGTCGGCGAGCATCGCGATGAAGGCCGGATGATCGTTGACCGCCGCCGCGCGGTGGAGCGCGAGGCCGGCGGCCGTCGCGAACGCGCGCGCCTCGACGTCGAGATCGTAAAGCACCTCCACGTGGTCGCAGACGAAGCCGAGCGGCACGACGACGACATGACGCTCGCCGTCCGCGGCGAGGCGCTTCAGCACGTCGCCGATGTCCGGCTCGAGCCACGGGTCGCGCGGCGAACCACTCCGGCTCTGATAGGCGAGCGTGAAGCGCGGGCGTCCCAGGAGCGCCGCCACGCCGCGCGCCGCGGCGGTGAAGTCGTCGACGTAGGGCGACGCCTCGGCCATGCCGACCGGCACGCTGTGGGCCGTGAAGACGAGCGGCGCCGGCGCGCGCTCGGCCGAGGGGATCCCGGCAAGCGCCGCCCGCGTACGGTCGGCGACCGCTTCGAGGAAACCCGGGTGGTCGAACCACGGCTGCGCGAACGCCACCTCGGGCCCGCCGGGAGTCTTCTCGCGCGCACCCGCGACGTCCTGCTTGTAGCGCTCCCACGACGCTTCCGAGCGGAGCGGCGAGAGAATGACGCCGACCGCGCGCTGGACGCCTGTCGATGCCATTGCCGCCAGCGTCTCGTGGAGGAACGGATGCCAGTTGCGCATGCCGACGAACACCGGGAGCGCGTGGCCGCCCTCCGCGAGCGTCTCTTCGAGCGCCCGCGCCTGAGCCCGCGTCAGCTCGTTGAGCGGCGACCGCCCGCCCGGCATCTGCGCGTAGTGGTGGGCGACCTGCTCGAGACGCTCCGACGGAATCCCGCGCCCGCGCGTGACGATCTCGAGGAACGGCCGGATGTCCTCGGGCTTCTCCGGCCCGCCGAAGGCGATCAGGAGCACGGCGTCGGGACCGCTCACTCAGTTACCGTCCGTCGACTGGAGCTCGTCGATACGACGCAAGATCCTGTCGAGAGTGCCCAGGGATCGAGAAGTCAGGCACCACGGAGTGACTCCGTGGCTCCTCAGTGAATTGCCCCAGGGTCTGTTGACTTCCTCACCCCACGTGATTCGGGAGCCACCCGTGCGCTCACAGCGCTTTTCGACTAGGAGACTGCGGCTGCCGACCACTTCCAGCGCGATGGCGTTCTGTGTGGGCTCAAATAGCCCCGATGTCCCGATCAAGTTCTCGGGCAGGCGGTCGAAGCAGAAGACAGTGCCGAGCTCCCACTCCCCCCGGTTCTCGTCAGATCGTCGGTAGGGGGCTGTGTCTGGATAGCCGAGCTCCGGCAGTCGCGCCCTGGCTTTCTGAATGGCCTCACGGAGTTCCTCCGCTTCAAGGATGCAGTAGCGGATACCGAGGAATCGCAATGCGAGTACAGACCCTAGTCGGTCTTCGCCGGGCGCAGCGAAGATCAGGTTGCCGCTCGCGGCGACTGTGCCGTGGTAAGCAAATCCTCGGGGCAGGCGCCCGATCCTCGATTCGATATCCGCGGACGACGTCGGGACACCATCCCTTGGATGAATATTGATCCCGTGCAGAAACGCGACATACCAACGCACAGGCGGCAGCGGTCTCGAGGCCGACAACGCTCGATAGGCCCACGCATCAACAAGGAGAAGCTCCCGAACAAGGCTCATTGCCGCATCTATCCGTCTCGGCTCGGGCACGTCACCCAACCGTTCTTCGATCTGGGCACCCACGAATCGACGGATCTCAAGAACCCGTCGTCGTCAGGCATGTCTTCAGCGTCAAGTTGGATGCTGATCATTGCCGTCAACGCCAAGCGTCGCATCGCCGGCTGAATTTCGTCGTCCCTCAATGCCATTCTCGTTTCTCCAACTCTCAACAACCTGACGTTCTCTGTCGAACGCTCGTCCAGAGGTCGAGGACGCCCAGACGTTCCGCCCACTCGGTCACATACGCGATGTCGATCTCCGGGCCGGAGACTCTGAGGATACCCGCGATATCGCGCAAGTGCCGTTCAGACGCACCCCGCCGTACGAACACGAGCTTGTGCAGGATCACGTCCTCCGGACGGGCGAAGTACGCTTGTCTGCCTGCGACGATCGGCTGACGCTGGCGACGACCAAACTCCATGTGAGCAAATGGCGTGTCCTTGCGGAGGACGACGTCCACCTTGAGGCCCGACTCGGGATGCACGATGTTGAACTGTCCGCGCCCTGCCATGGCCGCACGAGCAGACTCTTCACTCAGATAGAACTCGGGCAGTGCGAACCTCATCATGAGCGCCGAAACATGTGCCGGTTCGACCTCGGCGACCACGTCGATATCCTGCGTGAACCGGGGCTCGCCGTAGTAGATAGACGCCTGGGACCCGGTAATCATGTACTCGATGCCCAAGGCTTCGAGTGCGTCCACCAGATAGCGCAGCAGCTCAGCCTGGGTCATCGGCAAGACGGCGGGCGACTTCCCGGGCAACTTCCTGAGGACTCAGCGTCGGATGCCGAAACGCGACGTACGCCGCCAGCCGATCGCGGGCCAGCTCCCAGGCCTCGTGGGCCAGGCGAAGCCGCTCCATTCCGCTCTTGGCGCGCAGCACTCGCGCTACTTCTTCGTCCACGACCTCGATGCTCTCGGGGCGGATGGCGCGCGCGTCGGTCATCGCCGCGCGGAGAGCTCGTGGACGATGTCGACGAGGGCCTTGACGTTCTCCGGCGGAGTCTCCTTCAGCACGCCGTGGCCGAGATTGAAGATGTGGCCGGGTCGGCCGCCGGCGCGCTCGAGGATCTGCCTGGCGCGCTCGCGGATGAGCGCCACAGGCCCGAGCAGCACGGCCGGGTCGAGGTTGCCCTGGACGCCGACGTCGTGGCCGAGCGCAGCCCAGCCCGCGTCGAGGTCCACGCGCCAGTCGAGACCGATGACGTCGCCCCCTGCGGCGCGCATGAGTGGCAGGAGCGTCGCCGTGCCGGTGCCGAAGTGGATCACGGGAGCGCCGGGCGTGAGCTTCCCGATCAGCGCGCGGCTGTGCGGCAGCACGTGCTCGCGATAGTCATCGGGCGAGAGCGCGCCCACCCACGAATCGAAGAGCTGCACGGCCTGGGCGCCCGCGGCGATCTGGCCGTTCAGATAGGCGGCGGTCGCGTCCACGAGCACCTCCATGAGGCGGCGCCATGCGCCCGGCGCCTCGTACATCATGCGCTTCACCCAGACGTAGTCGCGCGAGGGGCCGCCCTCGACGACGTAGGACGCGACGGTGAACGGCGCGCCGGCGAAGCCGATGAGCGGCACACGCGGGGGCAGCGCGCGGCAGACCTTTCGCACCGTCTCGAAAACGAAGCCGACACCGCTCTCGACGTCGATCGGCTTGAGTCCCGCGACGGTGTCAGCGTCGCGCACGGGGCGGTGGATCACGGGCCCCTCGCCCGTGGCGAACTCGAGACCGACGTCCAGCGGCTCGACGATCAGGAGGATATCGGCGAAGAGGATCGCCGCGTCCACACCGAGGCGCTCGACCGGCTGGAGCGTGACCTCCGCGGCAGCCTCCGGCGATTTGCACAGCTCGAGGAAGCCGTGGCGCGCGCGCATCGCCCGGTACTCCGGCAGGTAGCGCCCGGCCTGCCGCATGAGCCAGATGGGGGTGTACGGGACCGGCTCGCGGCGGGCGGCGCGCAGGAGCGGAGAGTCTGGAAGTGCCACGCCAGAGAGATTATCATTCGGGCCTATGCCACTCATCTCCGGCAAGCAAGCGTTCCTCCAGATCCTCAAGTCCGAAGGCGTCTCCGTGATGTTCGGCAACCCGGGCACGACCGAGCTGCCGCTGATGGACGGCCTCGCGCGCGAGCCCGGCATCCACTACGTGCTTGCGCTCCAGGAGTCGGTCGCGATCGCGATGGCCGACGGCTATGCGCAGGCCTCGGGCGGGCTCGCGGCGGTCAACGTGCACGTGGCTCCCGGCCTCGGCAATGCGATGGGCATGCTCTACGACGCGTCAAAGTCCGGCGCGCCGATGCTGCTCACCGCGGGCCAGCACGACCAGTCCTTCACCGTCACCGAGCCGATCCTCTGGGCGGACCTGCCGCCGATCGCCCGGCCGTTCGTGAAATGGTCCACCGAGGCGGCCCGGCTCGAGGACCTGCCGCGGCTCGTGCGCCGCGCGGTGAAGACCGCCTTCGCCCAGCCGACCGGCCCCGTGTTCCTCGCGCTGCCCGTGGACGTGCTCAACAACGAGCGCGACATCGAGCTGGGCGAGCCCACGCGCATCGCGCCCCGGATCGTCGGCGACCGGAAGGCGATCGACGAGGCGGCCCGGCTCCTGGTCCAGGCCGAGCACCCCTTGCTCGTCGCTGGCGACGCGGTCTCGCACTCGGACGCGCTCGCCGAGATGGCGGAGCTGGCGGAACTGATCGGCGCGCCCGTCCTGACCGAGGGTGTAGCCTCCACCTGCGCGTTTCCGTTCACCCACCCGCTCTACGCGGGCTCGTTCCCGCGAGTCGCGCCCCAGATCCGGGCGACACTGATGCGCCACGACCTGCTCTTCTCCGTCGGCGGCGACCTCTTCACGCTGTCCCTGCCGTCGGACGTGGAGCCGGTGCCGCACGGCCTCTCGATCGTCCACGTGGACGTGGACCCGTGGGAGCTCGGCAAGAACTACCCCGCGAAGGTCGCGATCCAGGGCGATCCAAAGGCGACGCTGCCCGAGCTCTGCGAGGCGGTGCGCCGCCACGCGGGCAAGAACGGCCACAAGGACGCGGCCAAGCGCACGGCGGCCGTCCGGGCGCAGATCGCCGGGGAGCGGGAAGAGCTCGCGAAGAAGGCCCAGGCGCAGGCGGGGCAGATGCCGATGGCGCCGCTCACCCTCATGCACGAGCTCGCGCGCGCGATCCCGGCCGAGGCCACGCTCATCGACGAGACGATCTCCTCGGCCGCGGGCCTCCGCCACTTCTTCAAGTGCGACGACGCGAAGTCCTTCTTCGGTCTCCGCGGCGGCGGCATCGGCTGGGGCCTCCCGGCCGCGCTCGGCGTCAAGCTGGCGCTCGGGCGGCGGCCCGTCGTCGCGCTGGTCGGCGACGGCAGCGCGATGTACACGTTTCAGGCCCTCTGGACGGCCGCGCGCGAGTCGCTCGCGGTCGTCTACGTGATCTTCAACAACGTCTCGTACCGGATCCTCAAGCAGCGCACGCTCGCGCTCAAGGGCTTCTCCGCCGAGGACGACCACTACGTGGCGATGGACCTCGACAAGCCGCCCATCGAGTTCGTGGGTCTGGCGAAGTCCCTCGGCGTCCCCGGCGAACGGGTCGAGAAACCGGCCGACGTCGGCCCCGCGATGGGGCGGGCGCTCGCGAGTGGCGGACCGTACCTGATCGACGCCCGGATCGACCCGTCGTTCAAGTGAAGTTCAAGCCGCCGGGCCCGCTGGCGGACCTGCTCGGGATCCACCCGGTGACGTTTGGCGAGGGGACGGCGACGTTCGACCTCACGCTGCGCGACGACCACATGAACCCGTATGGCGTCGTCCACGGCGGCGTCGTCTACAGCCTCGTGGACACGGCGATGGGCGCGGCGGTCCACACCCGACTCGAGCCCGGCGAGGCCTGCGCGACGGTCGAGATCAAGATCAACTATCTCGCGCCGGCGACGGCCGGCGATCTCCGCGCCGAGGCCCGGCTGGTGGAGCGCACGAAGCGCATCGCAGTGCTCGAGGCGCGCGCGCGCGTGGGCAATCAGCTCATCGCCGTGGCGACGGGAACCTTCTATATCCAGACGACCCGGAGCCAGCGGGATGGCGCGCAGGAGCCGCTGACATGCCAATGACTGTCGGGATCCACATCGGCCACATGGGCGGGCCGCTCGAGGAGATGCGGCGCCTCTGGACGTTCGGCGACGCGATGGGCTTCGACTGGTTCTCCGTCTCCGACCACTTCCAGGAGTCGCCCCCGCAGGGCGGCGACCAGGACTGCTTCGAGGGGACGACCATCATGACGGCGGCGGCGCTCGAGACGAAGCACCTGCGCATCGGCTCGCTCGTCTACTGTCTCAACTACCGGAACCCCGGCGTGCTCGCCGCCGCACTCACGACCATCGACCACCTCTCGGGCGGGCGGATCGAGTGCGGCATCGGCGCCGGCTGGCACGAGGGCGAGTACGGGGCCTTCGGCATCCCCTTCGAGCGCATCGGGCTCCGCGAGGACATGCTCGAGGAGTACGCGCAGTGCCTCCGAAAGCTCTTCGATCCCGCCGTGAAGGTCTCCAACTTCAAGGGCACGTACTTCCAGCTGAACGACGCGCGCAACAATCCCAAGCCCCTGCAAAAGCGGCTACGCATCTGGATCGGCGGCGGCGGCGAGAAGCGGACGCTCCGGGCGGCCGCGCGCTACGCCGACGGCTGGAACGCGCCCTACTGGTCGCCCGAGGGATGGACGACAAAGAACAAGGTGCTGGACGAGTGGTGCGAGAAGGAGGGGCGCGATCCAAAGACCCTGATCCGCACCGTCAACGTCAGCTTCTACATGGGCGCCGACGCCAAGGGCGCCGAGCGGGGCGAGGCCATCTACAAGCGCCACTGGCCCAAGGACGAGCGCGGCGGCCACCTGCGCGGCACGCCCAAGGACGCGATCGAGATGCTCGGGCGCTACCGCGACGCCGGCGTCGCGCGGCTCAACATCGCCTTCCGCCAGGGCCCGTACGACTGGGACGCGCTCCAGGCGTTCGCCGAGACCGTCCTGCCCGCGTTCGGAGTGAAGCGCCCGGCGTGAGCCGGGAGTAGAATCGGATTGATGAAGCATGTGATCCTGGTCGCAGTTCTGCTCGCCGCCACGCCCGTGGTCGCGACGGCGCAGCAGGTGCAGGACTGCACGGCCCTGCCGACAGAGGCCCAGCGCCCACGCGTGTGCAATCCCAGAGCGGAGTGCCTGTCGCAGGTCACGCTACGTTTCCAGGGCCAGTCGAGCCTCCAGGACACTCAGAGAAACTGCCAGCGGATGCCGACCGCGGGCACATGCTACGGCCCCGAGACCTACAACCCGCAGGCGGAGTGCCTCGCGCGTCAGCCGAAGAGATAGACGACTAGCGCTGAAACGTCTCGAGCGTCAGACGCTTCTGCGTGCGGTCGATCGAGAAGCGAAAGCGTCGCAGGAAGTCGTTCCCCAGGAGCCCGTCGGCGTTCTTGCTCGACGGCAGCGCATCGAAGACGCCGATCTCCATATCGTCCACGACCGCGTTGCCGACCCGGAGCGACTGCACGCGCACGATCGGGACCGTCATCGTCCGGCCGCCGACGACGGTGATGATCTCGGTCCTCGGCGGCGGGTCGCTCTTGATGCCGGCGCGCTGCGCGACCGCGGGGCTCACGGTCGTCAGCGACGCGCCCGTGTCCACCATGAGCCTCGCCTCGGCCGTCCCGTTCACGGAGGCCGAGACGACCATGGCGTTGCCCGCGGGCACGAACTCGACGGAGGTGGACGCGGCACCCGAGGCGATCTTGCCCGGCCTCCGCTCCGGGTCGGCCACGCGCGCGCGCATCGCGGCGGCCTCCTGCTGCATGCACGCCTGGATCTTGTTGAAGTCGCTCTGGGTCTGCTGTCCCTCGACGTGGTACCGCCCGTTGGGCTCGACGCGCGTGAGCTTGGCGTTGAGCGCGTTCGTCTTGATCTGGCACTCGTTGAACTTGGTCATCACCCACTCCTGCTGTGGAGTGAGCGCGGGCCCGGCGCACGCGGAGGCCAGTGCGACGAGAGCAACCGCGAGAGACATTCTGGAAGACATCAACCTGCGCCCCGTGGGGGGATCGTCGCCGCTTCACCCCCGGTCGTCAAGTCTTGCGTCGGCGCGAAGGGCCGAGGAGACCTAGCGGAACGCGGTGTCGTCCGCAAATCGCGCGTCGCCGGGATTCCTGCTACGATCCGGTACGTTAGCGCCGGGGACAGGCCATGGACAAGGAAGGCTCGCAGCTCATCCGGGGACTCGAGGGCGTCGTCGCCGCCGGGACGCAGCTCTGCGACCTCGACGGCGCCCACGGGCGGCTCGCCTACCGCGGCTACGACATCGACGAGCTGGCCCGGCGGGCGACCTTCGAGGAGGTCGCTTACCTGCTCTGGCACGGCGAGCTGCCGAAGCCGGCGCAGCTCGACGCGCTGGCGGTCGCGCTGACCGCGGCGCGCGAGATTCCGAAGGAGCTCACCCAGGCCTTTCGCCTGATGCCGCGCGACACGGATCCGATGCGCGTGCTCCAGGCGGCCGCGGCGATGCTCGGCATGTCCGACCCCGACACGACCGACAACTCGCACGCGGCCAACGTGCGCAAGGCCGTGCGGCTGACGGCGCAGTTCGCGACGGCGATCTGCGCGCATCACCGGATCCGGTCCGGGAAGGAGCCGGTGGCGCCGGCGGCGGGGCTCGGTCACGCGGCGAACTTCCTCTATATGCTGACCGGCGAGCGGCCGGGCGCGGCGGCCGTGAAGGCCTTCGACGCGAGCCTGACGCTCTACGCCGAGCACGAGCTGAACGCGTCCACCTTCACGACGCGCACGATCGTCTCGACCCAGTCGGACATGCACTCGGCCGTCGCAGGCGGCGTCGGCGCGCTGAAAGGCCCGCTCCACGGCGGTGCGGGCGAGGCGGTGATGCGCACGCTGCTCGAGATCGGCGAGGTCGAGAACGTCGACGCCTTCACGGCGAAGGCGCTCGCCGAGAAGCGGCGGCTCATGGGCTTCGGTCATCGCGTCTACAAGGCCGGGGACCCGCGCGCGGCGATCCTCAATGGCATGGCCGAGCAGGCGTGCCGCGAGTCGGGCCGGTTCAAATGGTACGAGATGGCGGTGAAGCTGCACGACCGCATCGGCAAGGCCAAGGGGCTCATCCCCAACGTCGACTTCTACTCGGCGCCGCTCTTCTACTCGCTCGGCATCCCGGTGGATCTCTTCACGCCGGTGATCGCGGCCGGCCGCATCGCGGGCTGGACGGCGAACATCGTCGAGCAGCACGACGACAACCGCCTGATCCGCCCGCGCGCCGACTACGTCGGCCCCAAGCGCCGCCCCTTCGTGTCGATCGGCAAACGGTGATGTCGAGTCTGCGACCAGAGCCACGCCGGGTGGGGGGGCTCGGGGGAGGAGCGGCCGTCGCTCCCCCCCGACGTAAATAGGTGGCCGGCAAGAGCCTGACCCGCAAGCTGATCGACTCGCATCTCGTCTCCGGGAAGCCTGCCGCCGGCGAGGAGATCGGGCTCGCGATCGACCAGGTCCTCCTCACCGACACCAACGGCACGATGGCGCTGATCCAGTTCGAGGCGCTCGGCTTCCCGCGCATCGTCCCCGGGCGCGCCGTCGCCTACGTGGACCACCAGGTCTTCCAGGTGGACTCGCGTAACTCTGACGACCACCTCTACATGCGAACCACGGCGCGCAAGTACGGCGCCGTCTTCTCCAAGCCGGGCAACGGCATCTGCCACCAGGTGCACATGGAGTCGTTCTCCATCCCCGGTCAGACGCTGCTCGGCACGGACAGCCACACACCGCTCTGCGGCGCTGCGGGGATGCTGGCGATCGGCGCGGGCGGGCTCGACGTCGCGGTCGCGATGGGCGGCGGACCGTACTTCATGGCGATGCCGACGGTCACGCGCGTCTGGCTCACGGGCGCGCTGAAACCGTGGGTGACGGCGAAGGACGTGATCCTGGAATTGCTGCGACGGCTCAGCGTGAAGGGCGGCGTCGGAAAGATCTTCGAGTACGGCGGCCCGGGTCTCCAGGGCCTCCTCATGGCCCAGCGCATGACGATCGCCAACATGGGCGCCGAGCTGACGCTGGTGACGAGCGTGTTTCCGAGCGACGACGTCACGCGCTCGTTCCTCACGCGCCTCGGGCGCCCCGAGGCGTGGCGACCGGCGATTCCGGACGACGACGCTCAGTACGACGACCAGATCGAGCTCGATCTCTCTTCGATCGGGCCGCTCGTGGCGCTCCCGGGCTCGCCGGATCGCGTCGTGCCGATCGAAGAAGTCGCGGGGACCCCGGTCGAGCAGGTGATGGTCGGCTCGTGCACGAACGGCTCGTGGCACGACATGTCCTCGGTCGCCGGCGTCGTGCGCGGCAAGCGCGTGCATCCATCCGTCTCGTTCGTCCTCTTCCCGGGCAGCCACATGATCCTCGAGACGATGGCGCGCGAGGGGCTCCTCACCGACCTCATCGCCGCCGGGGCGCTCGTCTCCGAGCCCTCGTGCGGC
>JBOHQB010000355.1:0-2425 GCA_050731995.1 Candidatus Rokuibacteriota bacterium | reverse complement strand
AGCAGCAGGCACTCTCGATCGTTGTCGACGGCGAAGTGCGCCACGCCGCTCCGTTCGTTGTGCGTCATCGCGCCGCCGAGCTCCTCCTTCGTCACCTGCTCGTGGGTGACGGTGCGGATCACCTCGGGCCCGGTGACGAACATGTAGCTCGTCGACTCGACCATCAGCACGAAGTCGGTGATCGCCGGCGAGTACACGGCCCCGCCCGCGCACGGCCCGAGGATCGCCGAGATCTGCGGCACGACCCCCGAGGCGAGCGTGTTGCGCAGGAAGATGTCGGCGTAGCCCGCCAGCGAGACGACGCCCTCCTGGATGCGCGCGCCGCCCGAGTCGTTCAGCCCGATGATCGGCGTGCCGGTCTTCATCGCGAGGTCCATGACCTTGCAGATCTTGCGCGCGTAGGCCTCGCCGAGCGAGCCACCGAAGACGGTGAAGTCCTGGGCGAACACGAAGACCGGTCGGCCGTGGATGCGTCCCGAGCCGGTGACGACGCCGTCGCCCGGAATCTTTTGCTCGCCCATCTCGAAGTCGTGCGTCTGGTGGACGACGAACTTGTCGACCTCGAGGAACGAGCCGGGATCGAGCAGGAGCTCGAGCCGCTCGCGTGCCGTCTTCTTGCCGGCCTTGTGCTGGCGCCGCACGCGCTCCTCACCCCCCGCCTCTTCGGCCTGGGCGTGACGCCGGCGCAGCTCGTCGAGCCGTTCCCCGGACGACATGGCTCAATGCTGGACTCCGCCCTGTCGAAAGTCAACGGATTCATTGACTTTCGACGCGTTTGCACCAATAATCCGAGCCCCATGCCGTCGTGGATCCAGCTGGTTCTCCTCGCCTCCCTCGTCGCCGTCGCGGTCGCGCTGGTCCTGGCGCTCGCGTCGCTGCGCCGGGCGGTCCGGCGCGCGGAGGGCGTGCTGGCCATCGTCGAGCAGGAGCTGCGCCCGCTGATCGGGCAGGCGCACGGCCTCATCGACGACGCGCGCGGGCTCACGCGCGAGACGACGCGCGAGGTGGAGGACGTGCGCCGCGTCACCGAGCGCGTCGAGGTCGTGGCGGGCGGCATGGCGCGGATCGTGACCGCGTTGAGCGGTCTCACGCGCGCGGGCCAGCTCGTGGGCATGGCCACCGGGGTCAGGCGGGGCATCGATGTATTCGTCCAGCGCTTCCGCAAGGAGTAAGGAGACCACCATGAGTGAGCATCGGAGCGACGCGGCCGGATATCTGGGCTGGTTCCTCCTCGGCGGTGTGATCGGCGCGGCGACCGCCCTTCTGGTAGCGCCGAAGCCGGGCCAGGAGACGCGTGACCTGCTCCTCGAGCGCGGCGGCGAGGTCGCCAAGCGCGCGCAGGAGATGGCCACCGAGGCGCAGGGGCGCGCCGGCGAGTGGCTCGACAAGAGCCGCGAGCTGTTCGAGGAGCAAACGAAGCGGCTCATGACCGCCTTCGAGGCGGGCCGCGACGCCATGCGCGAGGAGATCCGGAAGGGCAACAGCGAACCGGGCGGCTGAGTCAGTCGCCCTTCAGCGTGAAGCGGCCGCGGAAGCCCCGGTCGACGCGCTCGAGGCTCAGCGTCCGACGACCCGGACCGCCGGAGAGCGCGAGCATGCCGTGCCACGGGCCGCCTCCCTCGAATCCGAGGGCGCCGTCGGCGAGTGTGAGCACGCCGGTCGCGTTAACGAGGCGTGCGTCGAGGTCGAACGTCCCATCCCCCCGGATCGCGAGGACAGCCGGACGCGCGTCGGTCGGGCCCACGAGCCAGCCCTCCCACACGCCGACCACCTCCCGGAGGTCGCTGACGCGGGCGGCGGTCGCGCAGCCGGCCACGAGGAGGACGGCGAGCACGAGGAGCGCCGTCCGCGCGCGGCGCCAGAGGGCGCCGCCCGTGACGCCCCAGAAGACGATCAGCGTCGCGCCGAAGGCGCAGACGACGGTCGCGCCCGTCGGCAGGTCCAGCGCCGCGGACGCGACCATGCCGATCACGCTGACCGCCGTGCCGAAGCCCCAGCCGATCGCGAGTCGCGCGCCGACCGAGCCGCCGAGCAGCGTGCCCGCCAGCGCCGGAACGATCAGATACGAAAAGACGAGCAGCACGCCGGCGATCCGCACCGAGGAGGTCACGACCACCCCGAACGACGCGTAGAAGAGCAGGTCCCAGGTGCGCACGCGCCAGCCCTGCTCGAAGGCGCCGCGCGGGTCCGTCGAGATGAGGAAGAACGGACGGCGGCACAGCCAGTGCACGACCCCCACGAAGGCGTAGAGGACGGCGACTCCGACGACCTCGTGCGGCCGGACCGCGAGGAGGTTGCCGACGAGCAGGGTACGGACCTGCTCGGCGCCGTGGGGAGCGCGGTCGGCGAGGAGCACCGCGCCGGCCGACGACACCGCGTAGACGATCCCGATGACCGCCTCCTGCGAGACGTGCCGCCGCCGGCT
>JBOHQB010000354.1:0-1954 GCA_050731995.1 Candidatus Rokuibacteriota bacterium | reverse complement strand
CGGATGCTCATGGTCTATGAAGACCACGCGCGAGCAGCGACGCCCGAGCCCGAGCGCGGCATCGCGGGTCTGACGCTGTGGGAGTACGGCATGGGACGCGGTCGCGCCGTCCTTCCCGTCGCGACCGGAGACGCACGGAACGTCGTGCTCACCCTCGGCGGCGGCATGATGGGCAGCGACGTCTGGACGATCAACGGCAAGCGGTATCCCGACACCGATCCGATCCCATGCCGGAAGGGCGATCGCCTCCGGATCACACTGCGCAACAACAGCATGGAAGCGCATCCCATGCATCTGCACGGGCAGTCGTTCCGAGTGCTGTCGGCGAACGGCGCGCGCTACCAGCAACCCATCGTCAAGGACGTCGTCGACGGCGACGCGCACATGGGCTCGGCCGTCATCGAGCTCGTTGCCCACAACGCCGGCGACTGGCTCTTCCACTGCCACAAGCCGATGCACATGATGGGCGGCATGGTCTCGCTCGTGAAGGTCGGGTGATGCGCGGCGTTGAGCAGATCCCGTGGCTCTACGAGATCATCTGCTCTGTCTACGAATGGAGTGGGCTCGCGGAATGGCGGCGCTGGCTGGTGGCCGGCGCACGCGGCCGGGTGCTCGACATCGGCTCCGGGACGGGGCGGAACCTGCAGCTGCTGCCGCGGGGCACCACGGCTGTCGCCCTCGACCCATCGCTGGAGGCCCTGAAGCGCGCGCGACGCCGGGCGCCGGCCGTTCCTGTCGTCGGTGGCCGCGCCGAAGCGCTGCCGTTCCGAGACGGCAGCTTCGACACCGTGCTGAGCGGTCTCGTGTTCTGCAGCGTCGGCGAACCGGCGCGCGGGCTCGCGGAGGTGAAGCGAGTGCTTCGTGAGGGTGGGCGGCTGCGCATGCTCGAGCACGTCCGTTCGCGGGTGCCGTGGCGCGCGCGATTGCAGGATTTCGTCCAACCGCTCTGGACCTGGGCGGCCGGGGGATGCCATCCCAACCGCGACACGGAAGCCGCCGTTGAGCGGGCAGGGTTCCGCATCGAATCCGAGGGACGGCGAGCGAAGGGCACCAATCGCCGCTTTGCGGCCCGCATTACGCTGCCGGTCCTGATCGCGGTCGTTCTGCCGCTGGGCGCGGCTCGCGTGTCCTCGGCTCTGGCCGCCGATCCGTTTGCGGAACTCGATCTCATCCGGCCGCGTCAGGCCGCGGCCGCGCCGGAGTTCAAAGTCCCGCGGTTGCGCTCGGGCTCGGTGACGCTGACGGAGCTCCGCGACCGCGTGGTCCTCTTGAATTTCTGGGCGACGTGGTGTCTGCCCTGCAAGGAAGAGATGCCGTCAATGGAGCGCCTGTATCGACGGCACAAGGAACACGGCTTCACCGTCGTGGCGATCTCCGTCGATCACGGTGGCGCGGACCGTGTGGCGGCGTTCGTGAAGACGCTGGGGCTGACCTTTCCGATCGGCCTCGATCCGAAGCTCGATGTGGCCAACCGCTATACGGTCCGGGCACTGCCATCGAGCTTTCTGATCGACCGTGCCGGCAGCACCGTAGCCGTGGCATTGGGGCCCCGCGACTGGGGCGCCGCCGCCCATGCGGTCGTCGAGGCGTTATTGCGATGATCGTCAGCGGTCGCGCGGTCAGGAGCGGTCATTCAACAGAGCTGCTCGACGGGCGACCCCTGGGACGGCATGATCTTCGTGTCCGAGGTCGCCGATGCGGTACCGATCCGTGACGGCGCGCGCGGCGAGTGGACGCTACACGCCGGTCCGGCGTCTGAACGGGTCAGACCGGAACGTCATCCCGACGGCGAGTTCCGAAGGCTCTCGGCTCGGAGAAAGAAGCTGCCTTCGGTGACCACGACCTCTCCTGGCCGGAGACCGGCGAGGACCGCGTAGCCGCCGCCGACGGGTTCACCGACCCGGACCTGGCGCTGGATGAACTTGCCCTCCTCGTCCTTGACCGGCAGGTAGAC